>JAHQWY010000060.1 GCA_029856445.1 Promethearchaeia archaeon | reverse complement strand
CGTATCTTATCAATTTCTAAATAGTGTGGTTCATAAGGAAAATCAGGAAGATTTTCGAATCTTTCATCCGGTGTACGTAATAATTTCATATTTTTAACCTATTCACTCTCAAATTTTTCATAATTACATCAAAAATTAAATAAAGATAGTTATCTATAAAATAATAACATATAAGGAAATTTTAGTGAAAATTTATTATAAGTATACAATGATTTTTCGGGAATTATGGCGAATTCTGAAATACAAGATTTAGGAGAAAGGAAGTCCAATAGAATACTTTTGCTAATATTAGGAATTGCCGCTATTGCAACAGTAATCGTAGTAATTCTGATTTTTACATTACCAAAGGACGCTAATAATGGAGGTTGACCTGGCGCAATCATTAATTTTCCAATCTTAGAACTAATTAGAATATATATTGTAAATTTTGGGCTTCCATTATAAAATTAAGAATCGAATTGAATGAGTCTTGCAAAAAAATTATAGTTGTAAGAGGACAAACCTAGCACTGGTTTCGGTTTTTTTAGCAAAACAACTATTAATTATTAAGTAAAATTTTAAAAAATGCGTTTGTTTAAGGATAATTATGCCAAATGCTATACTTACAGTTAATGATAAACAGATCCCTTTGAAAGATTTCATGCAGGATATGCTTACAAACATAATTCTAGGTTATCTGAAATCCACAAAAGCAGTTCCTGAAAATATTGAAACGATCAATATTGATATCAAACTATAATTTTTTTATTTTTTTATTTATAAGGAAAAGCAGTTGTCCTAAACAGAAATAAAATAAAAAATGTAATATATTTTCTAGTTATGAAATTAGAACCTGAATGTGTAGGATGTATTTTTAATCAAATATTACATGCTTTTCAATTAATTCAACCTGAAATTTCTCATAACATAATTATATCTGCTCAGAAAAAATTAATGGCTTTTTTATTAAATTTTGATGAAAATATCAATGCAGCACCACTGTTAGGAAGAGTAGCATATGGTCTTGTTTCAGAAATGTTGAGTGATAAAGATCCTTATCGAGCTTTAAAGCAGGAAAGTAATAAACTTGCTTTAGGTCTTTATAAAAAAACTAAAGAGATTATCGATAAAGCTGAAGATCCGTTATTTGAAGCAATTATTGTAGCGGCGCTTGGAAATACTATTGATTTTGCGAGTCAACACCAAATGGATTTAATTTCTGACATCAAAAATTTCACAGTAGATAATTTAGTAATCAACGATTATCCATCGTTTAAGAACTCATTAGAACGAGCTAAACATATATTAATCATTGGCGACAACTCAGGTGAGATAGTTTTTGATAAACTTTTAATCTCAACTCTGAGGAATTTCTATCCCGATTTAGAAATCATATATTCTGTAAGATCAGCACCCATAATAAATGACGCCACAATTGAAGACGCTAAATTTATTAATTTAACAGAGTTAGTTCAAGTCATTGAATCAAACGCAGCTCCCGGTGTCGATCTAACTTCTTGTACGGTAGAATTTAAAGAAGTTTTCTTTCGGAAGGAAGGTATTATTTTATCTAAAGGGCAAGGAAATTTTGAGAGCCTATATGGTATTGAAATCCCTGATAAAGATGTTTTTTATTTACTAAAAGCTAAATGTAATCTAATGGAAAGAATTTTTAATGTTAAAATTGGAGATCTAATTTTTAAAAAAAAAACACAGGGATTTTAAAGAGGCTTATTGTCTTGGTTAATAACTATTTGTAAAGTTTAAGTATTATTCGTTCTTAATTTCTTAATTGCTTCAGTGAAGAACCCAAAATCTCCTATTTCGATTTTTTCTTCATTCCTTAATTTGATATAATATTCTTCAATTTGTTTAGCTAAAATTCTTTTAAAAGATTCGAATTGGGTAATCTCGCAATCTGCACTATTGATCTCTGTCCGATAAAGTGTATAAAACATATCAAGCGATTTTTCTGCTTCTTCTCTTATATCATGTTTTAAAAATTCCTTATCTAGAATTGCAACGAAAATTAGGTTGTATTTATACACAATAATCATATCTACGTCGAGTCCTTTGATATTGATCTCTTCTAATTCTCCCAAGTTTGTTCCAAATAGACGTAGTGCTCCAACAAAAGATGATAGTAATAAAGGATCAATTTTTGAATCTAAAATAAGATCAAGTAAATATTCTCCAGATTCTTTACAAATGACAATACCCTTTATTAACTTATAATCTTCATTATTAATTTTTATCCCTGCTAACAATACTATTACTACCTAAGTGCATAATGTTAATATTGTCTAATAAAATCTTTTAAATATTGATTTAAAATTAGGTGTAATATCTGTGAAATAGAGAGAGAATATGATAAACCTATTCTCTTGTAAAAAAAATTATAATTTTGACTATTTCTCTAAATTTTCTCTTATTTTATTCACAATATCTTTAAATGCTTTTGTAGCTTTATTCTCAGGATTTTTCAAAACGAATGGTAATCCTTGGTCTCCTTGTTGACTTATCTCAACTTCAAAAGGAATTTTCCCTAATAACTCTATATTAAAATCTGCTGCTGCTTTTTCTGCTCCCCCAGGAGGATATAAATCAATGTATTCACCACAATGAGGACAATTAAAACCAGAATGATTTTCGATGATGCCAAGAATTTCTCTTTGCATTACCATTGCCATTTTTATCGTTTTTCTTGCATCCATTAAAGCAACTTGCTGTGGGGTTGTAATTACTACAACATTTTCATCTGGAATTAATTGTAATATATCTAAGGTCTCATCTGAAGTACCTGGAGGTAAATCGCATATTAAATAATCAAGCTCTCCCCAGATCGCATCACCAAGAAATTGTCGTACTGCAGACATTTTCATGGGCCCTCTCCATATGACGGGATCATCTGGTGTAAGTGTTAAGAAAGCCATACTCATTACTTTTATGTTTAAAGGTCCATTTATTGGATGGAACTTTTTTGCCTCAGCATCAACTCTAGGTTTTAGTTCTGAGTCTACACCAAGCATCTTAAGCACGTTAGGTCCTGTTATATCAACATCAAGAATTCCTACTCTTAACCCAATGCTAGCTAAACTCATCGCAAGATTAACTGCTACAGTGGTTTTACCAACTCCACCTTTTCCAGAAATAATAACAATTTTATGTTTGATTTTTTCCATGTTTATCTTTATGTTCTTCTCTCGCTCATCCATCATCATTTCTTTCAAATTGATATCTGGAATCTCTTCTTCTGACATATTTATGAATCACTCTTTCTTTATGGTATGAAAACAGGGGGTTGCTTTAATTTTTTGGTTAATATTTTATGAAATTATCAATAGTTTTGATTATAATTCAATTCCCACAATGAAATATTTATTTCGTATAAACTAAAGAAATTAATAAATTTCAGTATATTATTTTTTACTGAAAGTAATAGAAAAAATAAATTTACAAGGTGTTAGCAAATTCCAGTAAATAATTTCATGGATCTTTACAAATTTTTACCTAAAACAAATTGTAAGAAATGCGGGAAACCAACATGCATGGCTTTTGCATTAGACTTATTGCAAGGCAAAGTGAAAATTGATGATTGCACCCCGTTATTAGCAAACAAATACAAGAAAAATTATGATACTTTAAAAGAGCTTATAGGTTCAGAAGAAGGTAAAGAGAAAGAATTAAGAATAGATGTGGATGAAGAACTCTGTGATGGTTGTGGGATTTGTGTAACTGTTTGCCCTGTAAATGCAAGATATTGCACCCCAACATTAAGTGGCAAAGCACCAGATTATCCCCCTGAAAAACATCAATTATTCCAAGTCAAAGCTGGAAAATGCGAACTATTAAACATAAAGTACTGTCGTAGGATTGAAGCAGAAGGTAGAGAAAGAGAATGTCGTGTCTGTGAATCATATTGTCCGCGAGAAGCTGTTAAGATAGATTATGTATAATACTATTTTTCATTAAAGGTGTTAGAAAATTGGTTGATAAAAGAACCACTTGCACAGGATGTTCACTGTTATGTGATGATGTAATAGTTCGAACTGATGGTTTATATATTGATGAAATTTTCGGTGCTTGTTTAAAAGGGAAAGAAAAGTATGACCTAATTACGAGTAAAAATCGTCTATTAACTCCCTTTATTCGGGAGGATGGTGAATTGGTTAAAACTTCAATCGATAAGGCTTTGGAAAAAGCTATTGGTATCATTGAAAAATCATCTAAACCGTTATTATATGGGTTTTCTACTGTTAGTTCGCAAGCCCAATTAAAAGGAATTGAATTAGCTAAATTAATTAATGGATTTATTGATTCTAATTCTATCATTTGTCAAGGAAAAGTTCTAAATGCTTCTAAACAAACAGGAATTACATTGACAACAATATCGGAAGCGATTAATAAAGCAGATTTGTTGATATTTTGGGGTGCTAATGTAGCTGAATCAATACCACGTTTATTAAATAAAGTATTATTTTCTCGTGGTAAATTCCGAATGACTGGTAGGGAAATTAAGACGATTATCATAATAGATCCTGTTAAGACTGCATCATTTGGAGTGATGGGTGTACGTGATATTGCTTTAAAAGTTGAACCTGGAAGAGATATTGAATTGATCCGTGCTTTAAAGGAAGAATGTTGTACACCAGACAGTATACCGTCAACTGGTGTTTCTGGTATTGACAGAGATGATTTAAAAAGGTTATTAATTCAACTAACAAACACAGAAAATGGTATAATTTTTATTGGTCAAGGGATTGTAGGGTCATCCAACAATTCTGAAGTAATTCAAGAACTACTTGAATTAGTACAAATGATCAATATAAGACAACAAAAAGGACGAATGTCAGTTATGATGTTAGGAGGTCATTATAACATGGTTGGTTTTGAACATGTTGCTTTATCACTATTAGGAAAAAACCATAGTTTACAATTTTCTGATAATAAATTAATTGAAACATCAAATACAATAATCTCAAAAATTAATAATGATGACTTTGACTGTTCTATAATTGTTGGGTCGGATCCTATCTCACACTTACCTTGGAAATTGAGCAAGAAATTAGCTTCAAAACCTATTATCCTTATTGACAATAAAAAATCAGCTACCTTGAATTTTGCAGATGTATGTGTTCCATCAGCTATTACTGGGATTGAGTGTGGAGGATTGGCATACCGTCTAGATCATGTTCCGTTAGAATTAGAAAAAATCATAAATCCCCCAAATAATATATTCTCTGATGAGGAGATCCTTTCTAAATTATATGAAGGCTTAAAAAGAGGTTAGAAATATGGAGATGATAGTAAATACGGTAAGAATGGTTGATTATGATCAAGTAAGAGAATATAGTTTTGGAGATGATCAATCTTTAAAAGAACATCTCGCAATTGGTATTTTAAATCCTGAAGATTTCAATAAACTTAATTTAACTCCAAATCTGAATTTAAAATTATCAAATGAGAATGGGGAAGTGACAATTAAAATAAAGCAAAATAACAATATTCCTATAGGGACAATTGTCATGCCTGTATCAATTTGGGCTAATCAGTTAACAGGGTTTCAAGATGAAATACTAATTTTTAAAAACTTCAAAATAAACGCTGAAGCAACCAGAGAAACTGTTTCAGATATAGATAATTTTTTAAAAGCCATTAAAAAATAAGAAAATCATAGTTATGATGGAAAGGAATAAACTCATAATAAAAAATGGATTGGTTTATGACCCTATCAATGATATAGAGGGTGAAAAGAAAGATATTTTAATAGAATCAGGTAAAATAGTAGATAAATTTACGAACAGAAAAGATATAAAAGAGATTGACGCAAACGGAAAAACGGTTATTCCATCGGCTATTGATATCCATACACATGTTGCATCTCAACAAGTTAATTGGGTAAGGTTGTTAGGATCAGATAATGCAAAATTTCAAGAAATTTGGCGTGGACTAACATTAGAAAATATTGCTAAAGATTACATTCACATGGGTTATAGCTTTATACTTGAAGCTAATGTATTTCCATCACTAGCTAAACAGACGATTTTAAACTTTCAACAATTGCCAGTATTAGATAAGGCAATGTTATTGAATATCAGTAATCTCTGGCCTCTAGAACTCGAATTCCAAAGAGGTAAGATTAATGACATTGCAATCTTTCTCTCGGATCTCTTGTCTAAAACATGTGGATTCGGATTTAAAGTTTATAATCCTTTTGAATGTGAGTCATGGGATTTTAAAAAATTAAGAGAAGATGTATCCGAAAAAGGAAGGTTATACAATTTTTCAGCTTTAGATGTTTATGAGAATATAGTAAAAGGTGTTGAATCATTAGGTTTACCACATTCTGCTCATGTTCACATTGAAGGATATGAAAATGAAATAGGGAAAAAAAACCTTTTCACAGTATTGGAAAGGATTAGATCATTAGATTTAGCCCCAAATCAACAAACTAATTCAAATTTAAAGCGTAATCAAATATTACATCTAGCTCATGTAAATGCTTATGCTAATGATGGAAATAATGAAGCTTTAATAAACTTTCTCAATGAGAATCAAAATTTCACTGTGGATCTTGCTTTTGTTGCCTTTAATGATATAAACCCAATAGTTACCTCAGATAGACGGCTAATTCAGTATCTGTTAACTGAGGATGCTCTCGAAAATCATAATAAATTAATAAGTTCAGCTGTAGAATTTGAAGGAGATTCATTTATTTCTATAAGATCTTTTAATAAGAAGAATTATCAGGATTGTATCCTATGGGCAAACGCATTAGATTTAGCTTTGAATGTAAAAGATAAAAATCAGATGTGTTTTTCATTAAATTTTCCTAATTATGGTAATATTAAGAATATCCCCGAAATTGCATCATGGCTGATAAGTAAAGAGGCTAGAAATAACTTTATGAAGAATATGAATAAAGATTTTCTTAGAAACAATTCATTAAATAATATAGATCGGTCTCTAAGTTTTTCTGACTTCATACGTATATCCAGAGTAAGCCCAGCAATATCTTTGGGGCTTGGAAACATTAAAGGAAATCTTAGTATAGAAACAGACGCCGATATCAACATTTTGGATATAAATGTTCAAGAAATAGACGTTTCAAAGGATTATGAAGATTTAAAAAGAGCTTTATCAAATATTGATTATGTAATAAAATCAGGAAATATAGTAAAAAAGCAAAATAATATTGATTTGAGTACGCAAGGTTTTATTTTCTGGTCAAGGGGTAAAGCTGAGATTGAAGGTAAAAAATTAACAATATCTAGAAAAGAAGAATTTTACAAGAAATATGCTTCTATGTTTTATAAATCTTACAGTTCATCAGTAGATCAGGCAATTTTGCGAGAGATTGATTAGATCTTCTAAATCTATAATCATTTTATAAACAAAATAGATAAATTGCAAATTTGTAAAAAATAAAACTCAATTTATTATCCTTTAGTTTATTATTATAAGTCATATTGAGCTTCTATTTTGAATAATAACATTTATACTAAAGATTATGACAAAATTACCTTTAGAAGGAATAATAGTTATTGATTTTTCTACTCTTATTGCAGCTCCCCTGGTTGGTTCTCTTATGGCTGATTTTGGTGCAGAAGTAATCAAAGTGGAATTACCAAAAGTTGGTGATCCGCAACGAGGGAATCAACTTGGTGGGAATAGAAGAAGTCCAAATTGGATAGTTGGAAGCCGTAATAAAAAGACAATCACCTTGGATTTACATAAAAAGGAGGGTCAAGATATTGCCAAGAAACTATGCGCGAAAGCTGATGTAGTACTTCTTAATTTTCGTCCTGGAGTTTTAGAAAAATGGAATCTTGGTTCTGAAATTCTACATCAAGTTAATCCAGAATGAATAATTTGTTTAGTTTCGGGATTCGGTCAAACTGGATCTTATAGACAAAGGGGTGGATTTGATAGAACTGTAAGTGCGTTTGCAGGATTAACTTATACATCTGGTTACCCTGATCTTCCTCCGGTACGTAGTGGACACCCATTGGTGGATTATTTAACAGGATATCTTGGTGCTTTTGCAGTAATGATGGCTCTATACAATAGAGATACGAATCATAATGGAGGGGAAGTGATCGATTTAAGTTTAGCAGAAGCAGTTTTTAAGGCAACCGGTGGATCTCTACCAACTTATTCCCTTACAGGATCAATTTATGAAAGGTGTGGGAATCGTATTAGATTTTTTGTACCTGCTGAAAATTTTGAAACGAAAGATGGAAAAATCATTGCTATTAATGCTGGGACAGAGAAATTGTGGAGGCAATTAGTAAAATTTCAATGGATATTTTCGATATTTCTCGATAGCTGCTCTGAATGCCAAGATATTTTCCCAGGGAGCATTCAATATATTATGACTCGGACCTGCAAAATAACCTCCTCCGTAAGCAGCAGCTTTAATACATCTTTTTACTTCTTCTTCTACTTCTTTTGGTGTCCCAAAACTTAAGGTTCTAGTAACATCCATTCCACCCATAAAACTCAAACGGTCTCCTAGAGTTTCCTTTAAATACGCTAAATCAACACCTGCAGCTGGTTCTAACGTTTGAATACAATCTAATCCTGCATCAACCATATCTGGAAGTAATTTATCGATATATCCACATGAATGTTGTACAACAAACATACCATGCTTATGACATTCTTGAAACATTCTTTTATATTGGGGTATAAGAAATTTGCGGAAATTTTCAAGAGAAAGAATTGAACGCCCTTTCATTCCTAGATCATCTAAATAAAACCAAATATCTACACCTGCTTCTGCATAACGCTTAATCATTTCTATGTTGGTATTTGCATACTCCGTTAAGACTTCATGTAGAAATTTAGGATTTTTTCGCATAAAATATACAACTCTACTAGGAGTCATTCCTTCATGCATAGCATCATTTAGAGCAATAACAGATCTAGCCATAGGATATAAATATGGTGAGAGACTATCAACAAATTCATTCCAGATTTTAGGTGAGTAATTTACCTCATCATTAATAAAGTCTGAAGGTTTACCATATTCGTCCCAATAAGATTTTACTATCTCAGGCGTGCGGAAAACTCCATCTATATACCACATAAAAGGTTTTCCTGTATCAACTTGTTCAACCCACTTCCAAATTCGCCCGGTAGGCGTAGCAATAAAACTCCCAGGGTATTCAGAGGGACCTGGTGCCATAGATCCTTTCATTCTACGCCTCCAAGGATCCATATGATGACAATCAACATTCCAGAATCTTAATTCGGTTATATTTCCTGCCCATCGAAAATCTTCATTGGAATAGCTATTTTTTACATAAGTTTCATTTTCTTTATACTCATCTGATTCAAAAAATTCTTGATAAGAAGTACCACTTCTTTCAAATCCAAGATAATGTATTGGGATTAAATCAGGTTCATCATCGCGTTCTAAGGCTCTAATAACACGTTCTCTTTTTGACAATACCATAATAGAAGATCTGTTTTATTTATATAAAAAAATTTTCCATTTTATAAGGAGAGTAATCATTCTTGATAAATTCCTTATTATAATGAGCAATAAAATATTTTTACAGATAAACTCATTATAGTTTTAATGGATAGTCTCGATATTTTTCTATAGCTGCTCGTAAAGCTATAATATTTTCCCAAGGTACGTTTAGAATGTTATGACTTGGTCCTGCAAAATATCCTCCACCGTAAGCAGCTGCTTTGATACATCTCTTTACTTCTTCTTCAACTTCTTTAGGTGTTCCGAAACTTAATGTTCGAGTAGAATCCATCCCCCCCATAAAACTCACTCGATCTCCCAAAGTGAACTTTAAATGTGCTATATCAACACCTGCAGCAGGCTCTAAGGCTTGAATACAATCTAATCCCGCGTTGATCATATCAGGGAGTAATTTATCGATATAACCGCATGAATGTTGAATAATAAACATACCGTGTTTCTTGCATTCTTGATATATTTTTTTATAATATGGAAGTATAAATGTACGAAAATTCTCAAGAGAAAACATAGATCGTCCTTTATACCCTAAATCATCATAATAAAAAACAATATCTATTCCTGCTTCTGCATAACGTTTTACAAATTCTAAATTAACTTTAGTATATTCCTCCATAACCTCATGGATAAATTCTGGATTTTTTCTCATATGATAAGTAACCCTGCTCACCGTCATTCCTTCGAATAGCGCCTCATTCATTGCAATCATTAATCTAGCCATAGGATATAAGTATGAAGACAGACTTTCAACAAATTCTTCCCAGATTTTAGGGGAATAATTAACATTATCATTAATGCATTCAGAAGGTTTTCCATATTCATCCCAGTAAGAATGTACAATCTCAGGAGTGTGGAAAATACCATCTATATACCATGCATATGTTAAACCCGTTTTAACTTGTTCCACTCGCTTAAATATTCTCCCTGATGTTGGGATTATGTAACTCCCAGGATATTCGGGTGGTCCTTCGGCAATTGCTGTCTTCATTCGATGCCTCCAAGGATCTATAGTATGACAATCAACATTCCAAAAACGCCATTCAGTTATATCCCCTACCCATCTATAATCCTCTCTTGAATATGTGTTCTCAATGTAAACATTGTTTTCTTTAAATTCATCTGATTCCAGAAATTGTTGATAGGCAGTACCCGTTCTTTCGAATCCAAGATAATGGATTGGTATCTTATCGGGTTCATCATCGCGTTCTAAAGCTCGAATAACCCGTTCTCGTTTTGATAATACCATAGTAAAAAAAATACTTTGATTATTTAAAAAAATATTTAATAGAATTTGATTTGTAATTAATATTATTCATTGATTTGAAATTAGGGAGAATTTAATAAATATTACAAAAAATTGGTTTATAGTATGGAATTTGAAGAATTAACTGAATTAATAGTTGAGTTGGAATTGGATGATATAGCTGATGCAGTTAAGGTTGCACTTGAGGAAGATAAAAAGGATCCCTTTGATATATTAACAGCATTAAAAAAAGGTATGGATGAAGTAAGTCGACGTTATGAAGAATTTGAATATTTTTTGGGAGAATTAGTCTTAGCTGGTGATACTATGAAAGCGGGACTTGAAGTCTTAAAACCAGCTTTAACTGTTTTGGATGCTTCCAAAGAGAAAATTAAAGCTGTAATTGCAACTGTAAAGGGAGACCAACACGATCTAGGAAAAAATTTATTAGGAACAATGTTGCTAAGTGCTAATTTTGAAGTTTACGATCTTGGGAGAGATGTTGATGCTGAAGTGATAGTAAAAAAAGTAAGAGAAACAGGAGCCTCTGTTGTAGCTTTAAGTACTCTGTTATCTATGACAGTAGATCAAATTGGGGTTGTCCATGAAGCCCTGAAAGAAGCAGGTTTACGAGAAAGTGTTAAATTAATAGTGGGAGGTGCTCCCTTAAATCTAGAGCTTGCAAAGAAATTTGGGGCAGATGGATATGCAGATGATGCGATCTATGGAGTAGATCTCATCCGAAAGTTAAGTGATACTTAAGAAATTATATTTATTTTAGATATTTAATCATTAATCGAAAGATTATTGATTCATAAAGTTATTTTAAAAAGATTGTAACATAAAATCCTATTATAGATATTATACTGATTGAAATCAACAGATAGCCTTTATATTTCTTAAAGTGTTCTTTTTGTTTTTGCTTTTTCTTTTGTTTAGCTTCATAGAGGTGTTCTTCAAATCTTATTTGGGCTTCAGGATCAGCTACTAAATATTGAACATTTGGATCATACCGTGCTCTATACATTCCCTCGAAAGCATACCCTGCATCTTTGAATAACACAATTAAATAAAAGATTTCTGCAATTGCTGTAATAAATATAATATAATCAATAACACCAAAACTGAAATTTTCAAACGGGATACTAAATAGCCCTGGTAGGGCATAGAATGAACCACAAGCGAGAGTTCCATATACAAAATAAATATAAAATGGATTTTCTTTATTAAATGTATAGATGATGCCAACCACTAAAATTAAAGTAAAAACAAAAGCAATAATGATGAATATCAAATTCCTTTGCATTATTAATATAAGAAAAACCATTACAAATGAATTAAATAGACCAAAAAACACATCAAAATATTGAATGGTATCTCTTTTTTCTGAAGATTGATTTTGTTCCGTTTCCATTTCAATCTCTAAAGGTTTCAAGAATAATTTAATAGTTTAGTCCTTTGAAATAATTCACAGTTGTAAACATATTCTTACCGCCCTTTCTGAGATAATTCATCGCATCTTCTATTCCTTCGACGGTTAAATCATACATTGGAATAATGCTAGAAATGATTTTTCGAGTCCATGGGCTCCATTCCGGTCTAATTAGCTCTGGGTTAAGCCAAACTACACTATTTTTAAAATGATTAGCGAGTTCTCTGATATAATAGATCCCGGGCATTTCATTTCTATGATAATAGTATATCGAACCGTATTTTTCCGTTAATTCCCAACTGGCCATGGCTGCATCCCCAACTACAACAACTTTGTATTTATTATCATATTTTCTAAGAAAATCGTCAAATTCAATTGCCTCATTAGGATTCCTTTTAGCATTGAAATATAAAGTCTCATATATGCAGTTATGAAAGTAGTAGTATTTAAAATCTTTCCAATGGGACATATTATTAGCTGCAGAGAAAAGTAGATTGACAAGGTGAGCATATGGTGTCATGCTACCCCCTACATCCATAAGTAGTAAGATTCTCACATCGTTTTTTCTACGCTTATCAAATACAATTTCTATCTCTCCTCCATTCTTTGCTGTCTTATCAATTGTCTCATCAATATTTAATTCGTCCTGTTTTCCAATTTCTTCAAGTTTTTTGAGTCTTTTTAGAGCTACCTTAATTTGTCTTGTATCTAAAACGATATCCTTCCGATAATCTTTAAAAATTCTTTTTTCAGCTATTTGTACTGCTGTTCGCATACCTGCACTTCCACCAATTCTCATACCCATTTGATTTTCCCCAGAATGACCAAATGGAGATGTGCCACGTGTTCCAATGAAACGATTTCCATAATTATGCTCTTCATCTTGTTCTCGCATTAATTCTTCTAAACGTTTTTGCAATTCTTCTAGACTAAAGAATTGACTTGTTAATTCCGAGATATTCCCATTCATCGCAGCGGCGTCAAGATTACTCTTCAACCATTTTAATATTTCCTCTTTAAGTGCGTCTGGAGTATCAGTTATAATTCCCTTAACTAGCTCAGCATCATACTTCTCCAATAGTTCTTCTAGGAACTTTTCTAAATCTTCAATATTTAGGTATTGTTGATATTCCTTTAATATGAGTTCTAATCCCTCAATTAACTCAGAAATAGTGATCGGCTTATCCAACCAATCCCATATTTCCTGTTTAAAATCTTCAGGGAATTGTATCATGGCATTCTTAAAGAAATTTGCAAAGGAAATATCAAAGATATCAAAATGGTGTTCATTTTTACATAGAATCGATCTCGAAGTATAATAAAACTCTACCATATTATGGATGAGCCCTTTATCAAGAGCTTCAAGTAAGGTCATATATTCGGTTATGCTTACGGGCAACCTTTCTTTAAGATAATAAAAAAATTCGACAAACATCTGGTAGAATAAATTTGTTTAATGATTCTAATATTAATTAATAAAAGATCTTTTATAGCTTTATTGTAAGTCTGAAACCATTTTATATTAATTTGAAGTCTATAAAGTATCACTAGTTGAGTTGTTTAGTTTAAATTGTTGAGTGAAAATATTAGTATATGTTTTATACAATATCTGATGATCTAGTCCTCTATCAGATTTTAAAATTCATTAAAAAATATACTAATTCTGAGCTTAAATTATATAAATATTTTCATAATAAGACAGGAGGTATATATCCTGAATTTATTGCTATAATTGGTCAGTTTATCTTTTTTTTTGTACAAAATGAATATTATTTTGATTCTAAAACCTATTTAGATTCAATGAGAAGAGAGATCAGAGGAAAAAAGATTTTAATTATAAGAGCTGAAAAAGTATTAATCAATTTTTTATTCAGCTTATTCCCAGATTTATATATTCATAATATCTCTTTGGAAAAAAATGACTCCTCAGGGAAAAAAGAAATTTCAATTTATTTTTTAACTTATAAGGAAAGGGGTATTGCAGTTGGAAGTGGTGCGGATTACATTAGATCTGTCAATAAACTGTTTATACATCATGTTATTTTTGAAAATAATAGTAAACCAATTGAAATTAGATGCAAAAATCTTACTCCAAAATCCACTAATTTTATAAAACTTAAAACCATTGCGTAGCATCAGCTTCTAAAACTAAATCATTTAAAGTTGCTGCCCCTACAATTTTTACTCCAGGTATTAAATCTACTTTTTCCCATCCTAGCATTCTTTTTGATGCTTCACAAACCAGAATTTCAATT
>JAHQWY010000001.1 GCA_029856445.1 Promethearchaeia archaeon | reverse complement strand
TTTGATAATCTTAAAGGAGATGAAAAAATCTTCTTAAAACCTAACATTGTATTTTGGTCTCCTATTCCGGACTATCCTCCCTATGGAGTTGTAACCACTTCACGAATAATGGAAGATACAATAATTTTACTTAAAGAGCGGGGTATTAAGGACATAACAATCGGGGAAGGCACTGTAACGATGCACCCAAAGGATTTTAAAACAACACAACACGCTTTTGAAACTTTAGGATATAATAGATTCAAAAAAAAATATGGGATAAATCTAGTTAATGTTTTAGAAAGGCCATTTAAAAAATTAGATTTAGGAGACGATATTGATTTGAATTTTAATTGTGACGCTTTAAATAGTGATCTAATCGTTTCTGTTGCAGTTCTTAAAACTCACAGCCAAGCAAAGGTTAGTTTAAGTTTAAAGAATTTAAAGGGTTTAATTGATATCCCTTCACGGAAGAAATGTCATACTCCAGATGCTGAAAATGATCTAGATTTTTATCTATATCACTTACCGAAGAAATTGCCTCCTATCATCTCGATCATTGATGGGATCTATACAAATGAACTAGGTCCAGGATATGATGGCAACATGAGAAGAAGTAATATTTTAATATCTTCTTCTGATATGTTTTCCGCTGACAAAGTTGGTGCTATGGTATTAGGATATGATCCTTCTAATGTGTCATATTTATCCTATTATGCTCAAGAAAATAATCGTCCTATAGATCTTTCAGATATTGAGGTTGTTGGAAAAACAATTGAGAGTGTACGTGATCCTCATAGATATCAATTCCCATATACTGATGATCATACTCTTCCAATCGCACTTTCTAAACAAGGTGTTAAAGGATTATCTTATCGCCAATATGATAATACTACATGCACTTATTGTTCTATACTTACAGGTTTGCTACCTATTGCTATCACCTATGCTTGGAATAGTTCAGAAGGAGACCCCTGGGATGACGTTGAGGTAATTATGGGAAAAAGAATGAATCCAACACCGGGAAAGAAGAAAACTATACTACTCGGTCAATGTATGGTTAATAAACATATGAATAATCCAGATATTAATGAAATGATCCCGATAAAGGGTTGTCCTGTAAAAGCAGAGAATATTGCAAAAGCTTTCCACCAAGCGGGAGTTAATCTACATCCAGATTTTTTTCCAAATCTTGATAACATACCACGTTTTTTTGGTTTACCATATAAACATCGCTTTAATGAATTTCAGATGTCACATTTTAATGATGAAATTATTGATGAAACAGTCCCAACTATTGATGAAATTGGAGTTAGTCAATTCTATCTTGAAAAAGAGATACCAGAAAAACAAGCTAAATTTGATGTTAAGTTTTTTGGTTTGGTTGGAGAAAAAAACACAAATGCCATCAGTAAGATAACTGTGGAGGGTCCAAAAGAGTATGAATTTCAGTTTAAAAATCAGCCATATTCAGATAAAAACCGTAATGGATATATTGTTGATAATTATAATCGTCAAATGGTCTACTATCGAGCAGTTGATAGAAACGGATTTTTAGATGAAGGTGAATATAAAATTACAGTCGATTATTGGAATGGTGAATCACGGTCTCTATCCCGTATTCTTAAGACTAATAACACTCTTTTAAAGAGTTATTTAAAAGTTAAAAACAATATAACCTTTTCTTCTGAGGAAAAACCTAAACTTCAGGGAGATCCACGTATTTATGTTAATATAAAATGGACAACTCTTAAGAAGTTAGGAGGAGTAGACGCCTATTATGTACCTTACATCTCCAAAGGAAGAACTGATTTCATAGATTTCCATGATTTAACTCATTTTGACAATATTTTCCAAACTTCGATTTTAATACCTTCTTATGGTTTGAATAAAAGCTCAACTTTAATAAATACTCGTTGGAGACCCTTACAACCTGATTCAGAATATTCATGGTTAGCCGAAATTTGTGACTCCAATTCATATAAAAATATTAACATGACAATTTATCAACCAATTCAATACTTTAAGACTAACTAAAAGAAGTCATCATCATATGGAAAAAAAGGAAATAGTTAGAAAAGGATATAATGAAACTGCCGAGATATTGAATAAAATCGTTGGTATAGATAGAAAAGAAGAAGAGGAACAATTAAAACTTTTATCAGAATTTTCTTCTCGCATCCCTCCAAAGGGTCGAATATTAGATGCTGGTTGCGGAAACGGCGCATACTCTCACATTTTAAGCGAGAATTTCGAAGTAATTGGTGTGGATATCTCAGAAAAGCAAATTGAGTTAGCTAAACAAAATGCTCCCAAAGCTAAATTTATATGTCAGGATATGACAAAAATTAATTTCCCAGATGAATATTTTGATGGAATACTGGCTTATTATTCTATAATTCATATACCAAGAGAGGAACATCAGGAAGTACTAAGAAATTTTCATCGGATGTTAAAAATTAATGGCGTTGTGCTCTGTGCTTTTGGTACAAAAGATGATCCTGAATCTTATAATGGAGATTTTTTTGGAACCAGAGCAAAAATGTTTTGGAGTGGTTTCGACCAAGAAACTAGTCAAAAAATTATTCAAGAGGTTGGATTTAAGATCATATGGTCAAAATTGGTCCAAGAATCGCCCAAATGGGGAGAAAATTATCACTTATTTGTAATGGCAGAGAAATTATATTAATAATTTTAAATTTTATAAATAACAACTAATTAAAAAATAAGGAAGAAATGAAATGAAAGAGTTTAAAGATAAAGTGGCAGTTATAACTGGCGCGGCAAGCGGAATCGGTCTCGGAATAGCCAGGAGAGCTGCAAAAGAAGATATGAGATTAGTAATAGCTGATATTGAAAAAGATGCTTTAAATCAAGCTGAAGAAGAATTAAAGTCATCAGGAACAGATGTAATATCTGTGGTAGTTGATGTTTCAAAACTAGAAGATATTAAGAAGTTAGCCCAAAAGACAATTGATAAATTTGGAGAAGTCCATTTATTATGTAATAATGCTGGGGTTGCATCTCCAGGATTTCTTTGGGAGGGTGTTTTATCTGATTGGGAATGGGTTATAGGAGTAAATTTATGGGGTGTAATTCATGGGATTCGAACTTTTATTCCAATAATGCTTCAGCAAGATAATGAATGTTATATTGTTAATACCTCCTCCATGGCAGGAATAATGTCTGGAGATTTTGCTAATGGAATCTATGGTATTACTAAACAAGGAGTAGTGTCTCTTTCAGAAAGTTTAAGAGCGAGTTTTATGCAAATGGGGATAAAAATCGGTATTTCTGTGCTTTGTCCCGGTGTTGTAAACACCAGAATTACAAGTAGCGAACGGAATCGTCCAGCAGAATTTTGTGGCACAGATTATATACCACCCTTTGATAGAATAATAAAAAATCATCCTGAACTTGAACAAGTAGTAAGAGCTGCTCCAAAAATATGGGAAGCAGGCACTGACCCTGATCAGTCAGGTGACATTGTCTTTGAGGCAATCAAGAAGGGAATATTTTATATTTTTACAGAAGCTGGACCTGCGTGGGAGACTGGTATGAAAACTCGATTTGATGGAATTTGGAATGATTATAATAAGATTAAAGCTATGTTAAAGGATTTATAGAATAAATAATTAAAAAGAAAAATATAGATTTTTTAATATTTTTTATTAAGAGTTATAAAGGAGTTAATGATTCTTCTTTTTCTTGATCTTCCATTGCTTTTTCTCTTAGTTTTCTTCTAAAAATTTTGCCAACAGCAGTTCGAGGTAATATATTTATAAACTCAACTTGACGGGGATATTTATATCCTGCTAATCTTTCTTTTGACCAATCTATAATTTCGCGTTCAGTAATTTTATCTTTATATTCTGGCTCTATTACCACATAGGCTTTTATAGTTTCACCTATATTTGGATCAGGAACACCAATAACTCCTGCTTCCACAATTGCTGGGTGTTCAACGAGTTTTTCTTCTACTTCTCGAGCCATTACTTTATAACCCTTATATTTAACCATATCTTTGGTACGACCTTCGATGTATAAATACCCATCCTCATCCATTCGGGCTAGATCGCCAGTTCTTAACCATCCATTTACAATGTCTTTTTTGGTAGCTTCCGGATTTTTCCAATATCCTTTCATTACTTGAGGCCCTTTTACTAGGAGTTCTCCTATTTCTCCTGGTTTGAGCTCTTCCAAAGTGTCAGGATTTACTATAATTACATCTGTTTCAATATTAGGTACACCTATGCTATCAGGTTTAATTTCTGGCATCCAGGCTGCAGCAGAAGTTGCGAATGCGGAAGATTCTGTCAGACCATAACCTTGACCTACTTTAAAACCAATAACCTCTTCCCACTTTTTGTTGAATTCGGGTGCCAGTGCTGCTGAACCAGATCCTGCTGATTCAAGATTAGAGAAATCTGTTTCTGTAAATTCAGGAGAATTGATTAGCATTTGATACATTACTGGAACCCCTACAAATAATTTTATTTGATAAAATTCGATTGCCTTTAGTACTTCAGAAGGATTAAAAGGGAACATAACTAGCATGGCAGCAAGATATAGCGCAATTATCAATATACCGAACCCCATAGCATGACATAATGGTAAAATAGATAAATTAGCGCTGATTCCAACGTTTTCTTCATAGGTATCACCTGATGAATAACCCAAGTTTATACAGCTATGAAGTAGCCCATCATGTGTCCAAATTACACCTTTTGGCAGACCCGTAGTACCTCCTGTATACATTAATGCAACAATATCATTTACAGGATCTATATCTACATCGGGAGGATTTGGACCCACATCAGCTATTAAATCACTGAAAGTAACAGTATCTGGTTTCTCTTCTTCTGTACCTATTAGAATCAAATTTTCAAAATCAACTTGCTTTCGAACCCTTTTTACTGTTCTAAAGTTATTTTTATGGACAAAAAATGCTTTCACATTACCAGCATCTCGAATTATATGAGTAACATCTGATTCCTTTAGCAATGGGTTTACAGGGATAACTATGGCGCCTGTTTCCATAATCCCTACACAACAAAATATAAATTCAGCACAATTTTCTGACATAATGGCAACGGAATCTCCTTTCTTAATCCCTAATTTTGATAACGCATTTCCTACTTTATCAGAATAATAAATCAATTCACGATATGTGTATTTTTTCTCAGTTGGTTTGTGATATACGCATACGTTATTTGGATATTGTCTTGCAATCCATTTAATAAACTCATGGATTGGAATCGGGTCAAATTTTATTGATTTTGGGACATCAGGCTCTCGAAATTTCAACCATGGCCTATTAGGGTTTACATATGGTGATTCATTTTCGAAATCTAAAGTAATTTTCCAATCTGAATAATCTTTCATAATTTTCACTCTTGGATCGTTAAAAAGATTTATAATTTGAAAATAACCCATTCTTGTATATAAATTTAATTTATGTTTTGTAATAGAGAAAGGAATGAAAAATAAATTCAAAAAATAAATTTTATGCGATTTGAAAAAAAGACTCTTCAAATTCAGGTCTTCCCTTATATTTTGCCATTAAGTATCCTGCTCCAGATCTATTTGTGTTGTCTAACATCCCACCAGGGAGTTCAATTCCAATTTGACTGAATGCATGTCTCACGTCTTCCATTGAGGGAGGACAGCCTTTAATTGGAATCATTTCTTTGATATCTGGATGATCTTTGTTTTTATTACACTGACATTGACCAATAAGAATAGTTTTATTCATTCCTGGCGTTGGCTCCTGAAGTTTGCCATTTAAAAATTCAACATTATCAAATGGCTTTCCTTTCCTTGACTGCCATGCATTTTTAATGATTAGTAATAACATTCCATTAATTCCTGAACAATATGTGCACAGACTGCTGTCATATTTTCGATATTTCAGCCCTTTTACTCCAATCCTAAGTAATGGGAGTGGTAGATCTCCTTCTTCATTATAGATAAAATCCCATTCATGATGAGTTGCTAGATCCTCTATTTTTTCTCCTACAATTTCAACATCCGATAAATCCATCGGTCTCTTCCTGGCTTTTGCAGCTACCACTAAATGAGGAACATCAGTGGGTTCTATACCCAACAATTTAGAACCTACCATATCTGCTGATAGTATATCTGCAGAGGCTACCAAAATATTTGTTCTATGAGCTTTTCCATCAATTGCTGGACCTCGTTCAAGAGTATAAATTCCATCTAAAATGGTTATTACTTTTTTAAGTTTATTTGGAAGTTGTGCAACATTGTAATGTAAGTCTTTTTCAGGATCAGCACTATGAAATTTTTTACGAGAAGGTTGGCTAATTAAACCCTTCAAGTTCTTAAATCCTAAAGTAACAACTGCCTGGCTATGCGTTTTAAGCACCGGAATATCGATAACAACATCCGCGGCTAAGGCATCCGAGCTGAATTTAGTCGTAAATCCAGTTCCTAAATCTACCTTTTCAAATGGACGTTGAAAAGTATTGATTGGGTTCACACCATATTTTTCTTTAAGAACATTATACCCTAATTTTTCAAATGCATCTGCTGCAGTTTCTGTATCTTTTACATCGCCGGTTACTATTCCTTCACCTATAGAAATATCATCAATTCCATGTTCCTTAAGTAATACAACCACATCTTCAATTACGCGAGAAGAAGTAATAACACCCCATTTTGGAAAATTTGTAAAGCGATTCCAATATACGATGTTAGGTTTAATAAATACCTTTGCATCCTTGGGGATCTCATCAAACAAGTTTATGGATTCAATTAATTTTCTCACTGATTCAAGAGGTTTTTCGTATTTTACAATAGAAACTTTTGATTTACTCATATATTTACACCTAATAATTTGAATTTTTTCTATAAGAAGTGAATGATAAATATCTTAAAAATTAATTTGTTATGAAGATTAATAAAGAAATTTAATGAATATATTTATTATGAGATTTAGTTTTCATATCCCTGTACCTACCCCTCGTTTAGAATATATGTATGAGGGCGTTAAAAAGGCTGAGGAATCTGGTTTTTTTGGAATTTTTTATGCAGACCATACTACAATGTCACCACAAAAAGGAACAGGAACTTGCTATGATGCTTATTGTTATTTAACAGCTCTAGCAATGATAACGAAAAAAGTACAATTATGTACTGGAGTCTCTGATTGCCATCGTTTTCATCCTGCATTAATGGCACATAAGGTAGCTACGTTGGATCAAATCTCTAATGGAAGGGCTATGATAGGATTAGGTGCAGGTGAAGCAATGAATATTGATATGTATGGGTTAAGTCGAAGGAGATCTGTTTCAAAATTGAGAGAATATATTATTTTATTGAGAAAATTTTGGACTGAGAAAAATGTCAATCATAAAAGTGATTTCTGGGGAAAAATAAAAAATGCATTCATCGCGATCAACCCTATACAGGAGAGTCCACCGATTTATATCGCAGCTAATGGGCCAAAAACCCGTCAAATAACAGGAGAACTTGGAGATGGATGGTACCCGTTATATCAACCACCATGGGTTATCAAAAAGAATATTAAAGAAGTGAAGAATGCAGCAAAAATCGCAGGTCGAGATCCTGATGATATTGATTATGTATATGATTGTTTTGTAGCTATAGATGATGCCAATCCTGAAAATGCTGAAAAAAGATGTGAATTCTTTAAGTCTTCATATTTACTAAATTCTTGGATTACTAATGAGGCATATCCTGGTTTAGATTTACCTGAAAATATTAGTGTCCATGATTTTGGTTTGGGTAGTAATAATGCATTGGATGTTTTCAGACATATTAATCGATTACCTGAAACAATACTCCAAGATTTTAATTGTCTCGGTACGACTGAGGATGTAATTGCAAGTATAGAAAAATATAAAGAAGCTGGGATAACCCATATAAGTATGATGAATAGAGGTCCTGATCCAAATAAAGTTTACGAGATATTTCGTGATAATATAATACCCTATTTTGAAGAATTAGAGAATTAAAGCTGTGGAATTTAAACTTGCTCTTAAGAATCATTAAGAATAAATAAAAAATAAAGAAAATTAATCCTTAAATATGGGGATGATCTCTTCACTAATAATTTTAGTTACATCAAAATAGCTAAAAGGGGCGTGTCTTTTTGATACTCCATGTTGTAATTCTAAGATAAAATGCTCAGCACCAGCATCTACAAACCTTTGTATCTTTTGAATTACATCTTCTTTAGTGCCAATCATACCACTTTCTTTAATTAATTTATCAGGAATATCTTCTGCTAATGGTGCTAATTTTCTATAATCAAACTTAGCAACATCCTCCCTATCATATACCAGTATACTCATTTCTTCACTATTAAAGCCAGTTGCTTCATAAAATATCTGTTCATATTCATCTTTCCAGAATCCTAGTCTTTTCAGAGTTCTTGGTTGCATACTTAATCCGGACTTCATGCCCCTATAAAAAGAGTTCAACTTTTCTTCGTCATCATTTATAAAAATTCGGGTAAAATAACCAAAAGTAAAATCATTTGGATTTCTTCCTTCTTTTTTCATAATTTCAAGAATGGTATTTCTGTTTTCCTTATATAATTCAGGAAAGGCACCTAAAGGCATCCAACCATCAGCCAATTCTGCTGTAAGCTTCAGAGTTTTAGGTCCATTTCCAGCGATCCACACAGGAATTTTACTTACTGGTTGAGGAAGCATAACTGCATTCTTAGTTTGGAAATATTCTCCATTAAAAGTAACATCTTTTCCTTTTTCCCAAAATTCTTTCATTATTTTTATAGATTCACTCATTTTAGTGACCGCATGGTCATAATGTATATTATATGCCTTTAAATTCATCCCTTCACCAGCACCCATCCCAAGTATAAAGTTTCCCTCTGTCATGTGGTTGAGTGTTGTTGCCATTTGAGCTAAAGATGCAGGATGCAATCTGTAAGGATCTGTTACTGCTGATCCTAATGTCTTTCCCTTCGCCAATTCAGAAAATGCACCAAACACCGGCCATAAACAAAAAAAATCATCTATAGCACCTCCGGTGATACCACTTAGGTGATCTGGAAGCCAAATAGAGTCCCAATTTTCTTGGTTAGCTGTTATAACCTTCTTCTTAAGAAGATCCCAAGATTGAGAATAATACAGATTAGTTCCAAATTTAATATCAGTCATCATTATAGTCCTATTTTATTTAATTTAAGATAATCTAAAGTAGCTAGAGTGAAATTTAAGTTTTATTTTGTTATTTCTTTTTCTTTCCTATTTGTTACCCAACCATTCTTTCTGTAAAATACTCATAATAATGATATCATGATATTTTCCATTAATGAATACTGCTTTCCTCATTCTACCCTCTTCAATAAATCCTATTTTCTTATAAGAATTAATGGCTCTATTGTTAAATTCATAAACACGCAATTGAATTCGGTTCAGATTTAATGTTTTGAATCCATAATCTAACAAAACCTCCATTGCTTCAGTTCCATATCCTTTACTCTGGTATTCTTTTTCGCCTATCATGATTCCTATTTCGCTTACGCGATTTTTCCAATCAATAGCATGCAGTCCACAATTTCCAATAAGCTTTTCTACATTTTTTTCATCAAAGATAAGAATAGCAAAAGCAATAGTATCATCTCGATTCTTTAGGTTTTCGATCCAATCTTCTTCCATCATACGGGTAAGTGGAAGAAACATAGATAAAAACTGTGTGATTTCTGGATCATTTAACCACTTGAGATAAGAATCAATATATTCCCTTTTAACAGGACTAAGAATTACTCTTTCTCCTTTTAACATAAGCGATGAAAATCTGTTTTCTTATAAAAAAATATTTAAATCTATGCAAAATTAAGAAGTAAAAAAATAAAAATGAGTTTATTAAAAAATTATACCATAGCTACGAGCTACATATTTTACAATCTCAAATGATACGATACAAATTAATGCAATCAAAAAGCATACTAACCAATCTAGTCCAGTTAAATACATGAACATAAAATTAACTCCACCATCTGCAAGTGCTACTTGAACGCCAGGAATGTACATCAATGCCAGGAGGACAAAGAATAATAATCCTATTAATAAATACATGAATTTATTACTGTCTTCTTTTATACTTCTTATTAATGACTTATTTGGTCGTCTGATTTGAAATACTAAAAATGATTCACAGAAAAATAACGTAACCATAAGCATTGTCAAAGTTTTTGCTTCTACTAGTGTAACTCCAGTAGATATATCGGCGGTTTCATATGTATAGAGATAACCCTTGTTAAGGTCACCAAAGTCTAAAATATTTGGTGTTGGATATAATTCACTAATAGTAATTGAATAAACCACAATCATGCTAATAGCTAATAAAATTCCAAAAATGAATAAAAGGATAATAGTATTTTTCGATAGTATCTCTTCTGAATCTTTTGGTTTTTCTTTCATTACATCTTTAGATGTTGAATCAAATGTAAGGATCAATCCTGGAAACGTATGCAAAGTAAGTGAGAGGAATATCCATTGATAATAAAACTCTTCATCTAAAAAATACGGTAAATCTAAGATAATTGCTAAAATAAATTGGATAATACCTTCAAAAATGTTAATACAAATGTAAAAGAATACTACCACACGAATTCTAGCAAATATACCTCTCCCATAATAAATACCAGTGACTATGGAATTAAATGAATCATCTGAGATTACCATATCTGAAGCCTCTTTAGCAACATCGGTTCCTGTGATTCCCATTGCCACACCTGCATCTGCCATATTTAAAGCTAAAGCATCATTTACTCCATCACCAGTCATGGCAACGACTTTTTTCTGTTCTTGATATTTTTCCACTATATCTTCTTTATGTTCTGGTGAAACACGTGCAAATACCTTTATTTTAGAAAAATCTTCATATGAATCAATATTTTTAACTTCTTTTCCTTCTTTTACAGTGTCACTCTCTTTAGTAATAATTGATATTTGTGAGGCTATCGCTCTAGCTGTAGTTGGTGAGTCACCAGTAATCATTATAACGTCTACTCCTGCTTCATGGCATTGTTCCACAGATTCTTTTACACCCTCTCTGGGAGGATCTAAAATTGTAACAAATCCAATAAAAATTAAATCTGATTCACTAATTTTTCTACCATCTTCACCTTCAGGGGGAATCTCATCCATTTCTTTATAACATAGACTTAATATTCTATAACCTTGATTTGCATATAGATTTACAATTTCCATTACTTTATTTTGAATTTCATAATTAAACTCTATTTCTTTATCCTGGTATATTATTTTATTACATAAAGGCAATAATACTTCACTCGCTCCCTTTGTGAAAGTAATATATACACGATCTCTCTTATAGAGTTTTGACATTCTCTTTACCGAAGAATCAAAAGGATATTCCGTTATAAGTTCAAATTCATCAAGAAGATAATCACCCATCCCTTTTTGAAATAACACCATTAATGCACCTTCCGTAGGAGAACCAATTACCTCCCAATTATAGAGAGTTTTCCCAGATATCTCAATTTCATTTTTTACTAAAGCAGAATTGTTATTTAGAAAACCTGAGGTTAATAATAATTTAAGATAAGGATATTCATCGATATGTTTAACATAAATATGATTCTTAGGATCATCCATTAATACAATATCTCCTTCAGGAGTATACCCACTACCTGTGACTCTAAATATAGACCCGTTTGTCCAAACATGCTGAACAGACATCTGATTTTTTGTAAGAGTTCCTGTTTTATCAGAACAAACAACACTAACACGTCCTAAACTATCAACTGAAGCAAGATTTCGTATAATTACACCATGGCGAGCCATAGCAAGAACACCAGTTATTAAAACGATAGTAACGAGCAATGGTAAGTTTATAGGAAGAAGATCAAGTGCCGAATTCAAACTTTTGACAACCTCGAGTCTCTTAAATCCACTTGCAATCCATATTATCATTAATGTAATAAACCAAAATATAAAAACGATTAATCCCAACCATTTTCCAAAATGATTCATTTTCTGACGAATTGGGATTTCACTGGTTCCAGCTTCCTCTAAACCGTGAGAAATCTTTCCTATTTCAGTTTCTCCTCCTGTTTTTACCACAATAGATTTTCCCGTGCCCGTGGCAATATAAGTCCCGTAAAAAACCATGTTTTTGCGTTCACCAATAGAGATATCATCTCTATCTAATGCCTTTCCCAATTCAGTTTTTCTTACAGGTTCTGATTCTCCTGTCAAAGAAGCTTCATTAACTACAAGGTTAAAAGATTGAATTATTCTTGCATCAGCAGGAACCTTATCTCCTTGTTCTACTGCTAACAAATCCCCTATAACAATTTCTTTTGTGGGCACATCCATCTTTTGACCATCTCTAATAATAGTGGAAGTGGGTGCCGTAAGTTCGCGTAAAGCTTTAAGTTTTTTAGTTGCTCTGTATTGTTGAATAACAGCAACCAAACAATTCAAAAATACAATCCCTAAAGTTAAACCGATAAATAATATACTCCCCTCCCCTCCGAAAAAAGATACGATAAATAGGACTAGAGCACCAAACAAATAAATTACTATCAACCAATTAAATAGCGGTGCCAGATAAATTTTAATAAGCCCTCTAGAGACTTTTGGTATCTCATTTGGTCCAAGCTCAAGCAATCTTTTCGCAGCTTCCTTTTGAGTTAATCCTTTCTGAGGATCAGTTTGAAGTTTAGTATAAATTTGCTCTAATTCAAGATTATAATAGTTTACTTTTGTAGGTTCCATATCGGTTCGACCAATTTTAGTATTGTAATTTAGAGAATCAAAATTCTATTCAATATAATAAATAACGTATAATAATCATGCCTTTTAATATTACTTTTTTTTGAAAAATAAGAATTTAGCCCCAATTTTGTCTTAGTTCATTTGCGGTTAACTTACATACAGCATCATTTGTACATAGAATGAAATTATAACATTTGTTTTCCTAAGCTAATTGTCAATATTACTAAAAAAACACTTTCTTTTTCCTTGCTATATTTTTATAAATTTCAATTCCAAAGATACCAGGTAATGCCAGTAATATACAAATCAACCAATCTGTTCCACTAAGAAACATAAAATTTAATTGAAAGTTAAACCCAGAAACATCATTTATGTAATAATTAACTGAATATGAAAAGCAAATAAAGAGCAAATGTAATGTTAATGTAAATAGGCAAATAACCAATAAAGAAACTGATAATTCTTCTTTTATACTTCTATAAAGCGATTTATTTGGTCTTCTAAAAGTCCATATAAAATTAGTTTCAACAATATATATTGTTGTAATGAACATTGTTCTTGCCTTCTGAGCTACTAATTCGGATTGAGATGCAAGAGGATCAACATAACTTATTTGTGGGTTCAGATTCCATTCATTCAGAGGGATTATCTCCCATAATGTGAATTGCAAAGCTAAAACTAACCCTATACCCATAAGAAAAACTTGAATTAATAACATTATCCACATATTTTTATTTAATATTTGCTCTTCATCTCTAGGTGATTCTTGCATAATATCCTTAGGATGCGTATCAATAACCAGCGCTAAGGAAGGAAATGAGTGCACAATACCAAAAATATATATATGTTGCCATTCTGAACTGAAAAGATCAAATGTAGGTATAAATTCATAGGTAAAAAAGATAATTGCTTCCATTATGTTCAAACAAATAAAAAAGTAGATTATAGTTCTTATCTTCGAAAATAGACCACGCCCTATTCGAACTCCTTTTTCAATTGAAGAAAAATTATCATCTGAGATAACCATATCCGCAGTTTCCTTAGCTACATCTGTTCCAGTTATTCCCATAGCAATACCTGCATTTGCTAATTTCAAGGCAAGAGAATCATTTATTCCATCTCCGGTCATAGCAACAACATGATTCTTTTTTTGGTAATTTTTTACAATAATTTCCTTATCAGAAGGCTCTACTCTGGCAAACACAGATACCTTTTCAAAATCATCTTCACTAAGATCTTTTATTTGTTTCCCCTCTGCTAAAATATCTCCTTCCTTATAAATTTGCATTTGAGTTGCAATAGTTTTTGCAGTGGCAGGATGATCACCAGTTATCATAATGACTTTAATATTACCTGATTGACATTCCTCTATTGATTTTTTAACACCAATGCGAGGAGGATCCATAATTGAAACAAATCCTAAAAAGGTTAAATTATATTCGATTTCTTCCCTTTTGGAATTATCAGCGTTAGCTATTGCTTTATTTGCGATTGCTAAAACTCTATATCCTTCTCTTGCTTGATGTTCTACTTTTTCTAATATGTTTTGCTTAATATCATCAGTCAATTCTTTATTAATTCCATCTATTTCTATTTGAGAAGATATATTAATAATCTTCTCAGGAGCTCCCTTAGAAAATATTAAGAATTGTTTCTTATCACCGTTTAATAAATAGATTGAACTCATCAGTTTTAGTTCCGAACTAAAGGAAAATTCACTCACTAATGTATATAGTCTTCGTACATCATATGGGATATAGCCTGCTTTTTCAGATAATACTAATAATGCAGCTTCAGTAGGTGAACCTAATTCCCGTCTTACTGCCATCTCTTTTTTACCACCTACTCTCACTTTGACATCTTCAAAAATCAATTGAGCATTATTATTTAAGACCATTGAGTTTATGAACTTTTGAAATGTTAAATTGTCTTTTAAATTAGAGGATGTGCCATTTAATAATATTTCTCCTTCAGCGTCATAACCAGAACCAGTGACCTCATATTCTTTTTCATTAATCCAGAATCTTTCTACTGCCATTTCATTTCTAGTTATTGTTCCGGTTTTATCTGAACAAATTACAGATACTCGACCAAGAGATTCAATTGCAGATAAGTTTTTAATTATTACTCCACTTTGAGCCATATTTAATACTCCAGTGATTAAAACTAAAGTTGTTAGGAGTGGTAAATTTATTGGAAGTACATTTGTGGCTCGTAAAATGGAACTTACTAGAGCACTACTTATTTCAGATCTAATTAAATTCTCTTCGTACGCTAAAACTACTAATTTATAGAAGATTAGTATGTATAGATTGATGATTACTATTATTCCTAAAATATAACCTAATCTATTCAATTTACCTGTCAAGGGGATATCTTCAATACTCCCCATTTCATTTAGAGTTGTAGATATTTTACCTATCTCTGTGTTCACACCAGTATCGGTTATTAATGCTTTTGCTCTGCCTGTATATATATAAGTTCCCATAAATATCATATTGGACTGTTTTTGAATGGGTACATCATTTTTTTCTATAATTTTGTTGTTTTTTTCTGCAGGTTCACTTTCACCAGTGAGTGGTGCTTCATCTACCCTTAAATTAATTTGATTTATAATTCTCCCATCTGCAGGGATTTTATCTCCTTGTTCTAGTAATATAATGTCTCCAGGTACTAATTCTCTATTGGGTATCTCAAATTGTTCTTTATCTCTCAGAACCGTAGCTTTCAAAGCAGATATTTGTTTTAGAGATTCCAGTGCTTTTTGGGCTCTGTATTGCTGAATAATGACAGTAGCAGAATTTATCACCACAACTGTGAAAGTAATGACTGTTTCACCAGGAGAACCCAGAATAGCAACGGATATCCCAGTAATAAGAAGAATAATTATTAGAAAATTAAATATTGGTGCAAAGTATATTTTCCAAATCGATTTTTTAATTTTTGGTAATTCATTATATCCTGAATTTATATATCTGCGCTCTAAATCCGAGGAACTTATACCATTATCAGGATCTGTTTGGAAAAGTTCTAGTAACTCATCAAGCGATTGAGAGTAATAAGGTTCGTTAGATTTTTTTGCTATTGACATATTTATAATAAATCTATTTTAGGAAAAATTGTTAAATAATAAATATCATAGGTTCTAAAGTTTTTAATTATTTCCTATTCCTTAAAAGAAGTCAGATAAGGGTATAGTATTAGAGCTCTAACTCTTGAGGTGCTCCTAAGATTTCTTTTAGCAGGTGATATCTCTTTCTAATAGTAGTACTTGAGAATTTACTATGTTTTTCAATTATACTCTGTGTAAAAATCTTCCTATTAGTCAAGGTTTGTCCTATATAATAAATTAAACCCGCTGTAAAAGCTTTATAATTTAGGTTTTGGATTTGTTCATAGGGGATTATGTTGAGGATCTTATCTACTAGCAACTGCATATTAATTTTAGTCTTCTCAAATTGAGATTTATTTGAAAAAAAATCTTGTACTTCTTTATATGAAATGCTATTCAAATCTTTTTGAAATACAATTTTTATCTTGTTTTTAATCTCTTTTTCCAATGAAGAGGCATCTTTCTTATCTTTTAACATTTTCTCAGTTCTTTTTACTTTTAACATTGCATTCGCTAACATCTTTTTATTTATCTTATGGCCTAACTCCTTGGAAACTCTAATAAATTCTTCAATACGTATATTAGTGGTATCCTTTATTTCCAACCAAATAATAGCCAGAAATATTATAACCATATTTTGGTAATTATGTCTATGATATTTATTATAACGTAGATACCGTTCTTTAATCTCTCGGTATTTTACATTATCGATATTTAGCCCGATACCATGGCTTTTTATTAATTCAATGGTTTTCTTTTGTTCGGTAAAATCAGATTCATAGTCGCGAAACCACTTTTCAAGTGTTTTAATTCGTTCATACTTTTCACGAATTACTGGATCTTGCAAAGCTTTTGAGTCGCTGAGACGGATACGCCTTTCATAATCTCTTTGAGAATCTGAATAAAATTCCCCGTAGGTTTGAATATCTTCAGAAGCTAATTTTTCTTCTAAGATTAGACCACAATCTTGGCATATTAATTCTCCCCCCTCTCGTTTCACATTTTTATGCTGACACTCTAAGGTATCCATTTCTATATCTTTATTACTCCTTAAAAAAAAATCAATTTTTGTTTCTTATTTGTAATAAAACTAAATTTTATTTAAAACAATAATATTAATAATTTTTATAAATTTCAAAAACAATAATAAGTAAAAATATAATTGCATAAAAAATTTTCTTACAATTTTAATTAAAGGGGCAATGGAAAACATGGAACATAAGAAAGTTGCTAAATTTCTAGCAATTATAGGTTACATCTTTATGATTCTTTCTTTCTTTGAGATTGAATTTTTTATCTTGTTTAATTTTACAGAATTTAATGATATAGAGACTGATCCAGTTCTCCTTTTAGATTTTATTTATGGATCTGATTATATTTCTTTAACAGGAACAATATTATGGTTATTTACAGTTGGTTCTATGATTTGCTTTTTAATATTTGGTTTTTTTATCCTTAGAACTTCGAAAAGTGAAAAAATTGAAGATAAATTATTAGCTAAACTTATGGTTGTTATTGGAATGATTATAGTACTCGGAGCTTTTGTTAAAATGAATTACATAGTGCTACTGGGAAAAATTAAAATTTCAACACTTCATGGAAAGGTAGCATTCCAATCGGCATTATATGATTTTAATATTACCCCAATTTTACCAGCGATAATGTGGTTATATTTCATCTCTGTTACATTTTTTTTTATGATTTCTGGATTAATAACTACTGCTTTGGGTATTAAATGGACGTTACTAGTAGATCGACCAGAAGATACAAAATAATAAAAAGAGATAAAAAATATATAAAAGTTAAATTAATTTAACCAAAATTGTGAAAATCTTTATGTAAGCTTACTTTTTATCTGTTTAGCACGACTTCGCAGCGTTACTTCCGTAATTTTTGCTATATCCGCCACTTTTGATTGTGTTTTTCTAATAGACCCATTTTTTGCTGCAATATAGATACATGCAGCAGCTAAACCCTTTGGATCTTTTCCTGTTCTTTTTAATCCATTCTTCGAAGCATCTCGTAACATATTAATTGCATTTTTTTGAATTTGAATTGGTAGGTCTAATTCATTTCCAAAACGAAATACTAATGATTCAGCAGTTATAGGCTGGTATCTTAAATTTAATTCAGGTAAAACCTCTCTAATTATCATTGCAAGACTCCTATGAACTGTTCTTCTTGGTGTTAAGGATGCTTCACATACTTCATCTAATAAGCGAGGAAAGTCATGAACACGAATCGCAGCATATAAAGATCCTGAAATAAATCCATTAATCGACCGTCCCATAGTTAATTTTTTCTTTGCGACAATACTATATACTTTCCAAGCTGTATCTGCAATATATTCGGGAATATTGAGTTTAGATGTAAGCATTTTAAGTTTTGGTTTAGCTTCCCAAAAGTTCCTCTCAATACTCGAAATTAAAGAATTTTGAATTTTTGAAAGACGAGAAAAAAGAGCTTGTTCTTTTGCACCAATACTCTTTCCTTTACTATCTGTCTTCGTATTGGGCAACATTGTTCGTGGTCCGAAATCTCTCCAGCGCGGTTCTGTCCTGCGACGGCTCTGTATTTCTTCTACTGTATATGCCCGTCTCTCATTTCCTACAAATGTTCTTTCAAAAATTAATCCACAATTTAAACACACCTTATTACCGTCTCTTGACTCCACAAATGGATTATCGCAACAATAAGATTGTTGTGAAATGTTCTCATCAATCTTATCATTAATATAACGATTACGGTATTGCTCATTCATATTTTCTCACAAATTATTAAATTAAAAAGGAATATGACAAGTTCAAAAAAATCCATATCACAACGGTGATAAGACAATGTGATAATAAACTGATGTAATATTCATACATCTAGTTGTATATTTAAATCTATGTCTCAAAATTTGAAAAATATCTGAATTTTTTTTTTTTAAGTTAAATAAATGAGAAGGGATTAGTTCATTATTTTTCAATAAAATACAAAAAAAAGATCAAAACGTTTAACTTGTTAAGGTCTTATGTATGATACTAAGTAATAATAATATAATTTCAATTATTATTGTTTTATAATGAAAATCATCAGAATTAATGTTGGTACTGAAGAATTAAGATATGAAGATCTTGTAGAAGAATCAAAATATTTCTTATTAGGAGGACGAGGATTAAGTTCTCATATCATTCATGATGAAGTGCCACCATTATGTGATCCTTTAGGTGAGGAAAACAAACTTATCCTTGCTACAGGCTTGCTTACAGGAAGCCCCTTTCCTTGTTCCGGACGTACTTCAGTTGGGGGAAAAAGTCCATTAACAAATGGGATAAAAGAGGCAAATGTAGGTGGTCGCCCTTCTATAATGTTAGCATCTTATGGGATAAGAGCGTTAGTTTTGGATGGGAAATCAGGGGCGTTAAAATTTATAATCATTGACAACGATGGTATTAAATTTGAATGTGCTAATAATTATGAGGGATATGGGAATTATAAGCTTCATAATGATTTATACAAAAAATATGGTGAGAAAATTGGAATCTATTCAATTGGTCCTGCTGGAGAGCATTTAATGAAAGCAGCAAGTGTTGCTACAAACGATATAGAAGGTTATCCAAGCCGTCATGCTGCTCGAGGGGGATTAGGTGCCGTTATGGGCTCTAAAAGAATCAAAGCAATTATTATTGTTCCTTTGAAAAGTTCTAAGGTTCAAATTGCTAATTTGAAGAAGCTTAGAGAAGTCTCAAAACCTTTTGCTAAAGATCTTGCTGAATCTAAGAAAAACTTTTCAATTTACGGTACTCCCAATATGGTTAGAGCAATGAGTGCTTATGGTGGATTGCCAACTAAAAATTTTCGAATGGGTTCATATGATAACGCCACTGATATCTCAGGAGAGAGACTTCATGAGCTAGTTACTGCTAGAAATGGAAGGAAACGTGTTCCATGTAGTCCTACATGCGTGATAAAATGTTCAAATATATTTCTTGATGAGAACGGAAACCATGTTACCTCTAGTCTTGAGTATGAAACTATCTTTGCAAATGGATCTAATTTATGTATTCATAATCTTGATGATATAGCGAAAATAGATCATTTATGTGACGACGGTGGGATCGATACTATTGAATTTGGAGTTACTATGGGTGTTGCTATGGAAGCCGGCAAAATTCAATGGGGTGATACTCAGAAAGTATTTGAAATTTTAGAAGAAATAAAGAAAGGATCGGATGTCGGTAAACAATTTGGGAATGGTGTTTGTCACCTTGGGAGGGAAATAGGTTTTAATAGAATTCCTCATGTGAAAGGTCAAGGCATTTCTGGTTATGATCCAAGAGTATTTAAAGCGATGGGAGTAACATACGCTACAACACCTATGGGGGCGGATCATACTTCTGGTGCGGCGATTGCAGGAAGAGTTGCTAGTCAAAGGAAAGATTATGGAGAACTCACTGAAAATAAAGGAAAACTAGATTTATCCTATGAATTACAAATATATACTGCAATTTTAGATTCAATGGGGTGTTGTTATTTCATAGGCCCGAGTTATGAAAATATGGAAATTGTAAAAGATTCCATAAATGCAATGTATGATTTAAAATTAACGAGAGAAGAATTAATTAAAATTGGACAGAGAATTATAAAAGTTGAGTTAGAATTTAATAGTAAAGCAGGGATTCTACAAAATGAAAATGATTTACCGAAATTTTTCAGAATCGAGTCCTCTGAACCTACTGGATTGAAGTTCACATTTACAAAAGAACAATTAAATCAGTTTTGGAATAAGCTTAAAGTGAGATGAAAAAAAAATCTTAAAATTTTTAATATTAATCTTGAGAGTGAGGACAAAATGAGAATTGGAGCTCACATGAGTGTTTCTGGAGGAAAATTCAAGGCTTTTGAGAGGGGACTAGAACTGGGATGCGAATCTATTCAAGTGTTCGTTCGAAATGTACGAGGTTGGTCCTCTGGACCTTTAAAACAAGAAGAAATTGAAGACTTTCATAAAAAAAAGAATGAGTTAAAGGATGAAATTTGGCCAGTAATATCCCATAATAGCTATTTAATAAATCTTGCTAGTATTGATAAAGAGATATTAGAAAAATCATATAATGCGATGTATGATGAACTGATAAAAGTAGATCAATTGGGTATAGAATATGAAAATATGCACCCTGGGGTTATCCCAGTTAGTGATAAAAAAGAGATAAGTAAAAATGAGGCTTTAAATGAAATTGCTGTTCAATTAAATAAATTGATAGATGCAACAAAGGATTCAAAAGTTATTATATTACTTGAAACAACGGCAGGGCAGGGAAAAGGATTAGGAAATAAATTTCATCATTTTAAAACTATTATTGACACAATAAAAAACAAAAATAGAATTGGAGTATGTTTTGATACAGCCCACTCATTCGCAGCGGGATATGACTTTACAACTAAATCAAAATATAATAAAATGTGGGATGAATTTGATGATACAATTGGTTTAGCATATCTTTATGCTTTCCATTTAAACGATACTGATAAAGAATGTGGTTCAAGAGTTGACAGACATACACATATCGGTCAAGGAAGAATAGGGAAAGAGGCATTTGAATTTTTCATTAATGATCAAAGATTTAAAGATATCCCCGGAATATTGGAAACCCCAAAAGGAAAAGATATGAAAGATGATATTATGAATATAAAAACTTTGAAATCACTAAGAACAAAATAAATTACTTTTCTACTTCAAACCATACAGGTTCCTGATTAAGGGGTTCTCCATTATAATTTACAGTAATTTCCTCTCCCCTTGATATATTTCGAAGAGTGATGTATTTAATGCATTTGTTTTTATAATCATAGATATATTTGACATTTGGTTCATATGAATGATTTATAAACTGGCTAACGCTTAAAGAGATTGCTGAATCAAATTCTCCAATGCATTTTGGATCATCCCATTCAAAAGAGTAATTAGATAAAACTGTATTTTCAATCAAATTCCAATCATTATTAGAAATAAGGATTATGTGAGCAACATCAATAATTTCTCCTTTTGGTATATTGTCTTTAGCAAATACTCCTTTTCCTTTTTGTTTTGAGATAAATCTTATTTCTAATAGTTTATTCATGGAATTCACATTAATATTTAATAAATGATTATACTATTGAATATATAAATCATTAGTTGAACTCTTTCTTCGTTAGTATGATCAGCTATGATTACTCTATATCAAACCAGACAGGGCTTTTATCATTAACTAATCCATTGTAATTTACCGTAATTTCTTCCCCTTTGGAAATATCACGTATAGTTTTAAACTCAATACAATTATTATTGTAATCATATATATATCTAACATTTGGAGTATAAGAATGATTTATAAATTGACTAATGCTTAAGGATATAGCATTCTTGTATTCTGGTTTATGTTTTGGATCTTCCCAAATATAACAATAATTATACAGAATCGTTTTACTGATTTTTTCATAATCGTCATTTGGTATCGGTATTACATGTGCAACATCGATTATAGTCCCCTTTTTAATTTCATTTAAGGCGACAATACCTTTACCTTTTCTTGGAGAAATAAATTTTACTTCGATAAATTCATTCATTCCTTTCACTAATTAATTTCTTTGAATTTATTCTATTGAAGCATGTCTCTTATTGATGTCAGATTCTGTCACACCCAATTTATTCATTAATATGCCCCCCACTGAATCAAGGACAGCTAAAGTTGAAATATCAAACAAACTTGTGTATGGTGCGAATGTCTCGTGGGAAAGAGCTACATCCTTACTTTTACCTTTAATATTAATTATATAGTCAGAGATTTGCCCAATCGTGCTTTTCGGATTATTAGTTAGTAATATTAATTTTCCTCCAATCTGTTTTGCTTTTTGTGCTATTGCCACGGTTGAGGTTGTTTCCCCACTACCACTGATTAGTATTAATAGATCTGTTTTCTCATATCGGTATGTTGTTGCATCTGAAATGAAACAAGAACTAATTCCTAAATGCATTAGCCTTTGAGCAAAGCACCTTCCAATAAATCCAGAACGTCCTGCACCATAAATAAAGACTTTGTCATTGTTACCATGTGTATTTAAAATTAAATCAATTGTAGAATAGATATCATTAAAATTACTGATTTTCACGTTCTTTTTCACTTGATTGGCAATTTCAAGCATAGTATCATTAAATCTTTCTTGAATATTATCTTCTTTCATTTTTCTTACCTAATCGATTTATTCTTTATATTTTTCAGGATTAACACATGTACGCCATTCCATAACTGTTTCTTTAGGTCCTAAACCAATAATTAAATCTCCCTCTTCGAAAATAAAATCAGGTCTAAATCGATAAATCCATTTATCTTCTCTCTTTAAAGCTATAATATGGAACCCACGCTTATAACGTCTGTCTTGTAATTCATTATACGTTTTTTCTTTAAAATATGAGTCTTCAGAGAGAGTTTCTCTTACAACGATTTCAGACGTTTCACGAATAGCTTGTTGTAATATATTATGTGGCTCAAAACCTTTTATTATATTTTCTGCGATGTGTGTTGCCGAATCAGCAATTAACTCACAAGAAAAAATAATTCGCATAATACCTGTTAGATCTCTTGGTGTTTCTACCAATTGAGCTAGATCAAGAAGATCTTTTTCAAAAGCTAAATTTAAACCATCCATTAGCTCTTCCATTTCTAAAATATCTTCTGCTAGTTCTTCATTCTTAAAAAATAAAGCTGCTAAAGCTAGTTCAATCATAGTTTCTGAAACATCTGTTATTAAAACATAATTTCTTTGGAGTTTCTCAATTTTTTCGCAAATAACGGGATTTTCTAAATCAATTAACAATTGATCATCCTTGTAACCAATATCAAATGAGAATGGTTCAGGATCTTTGCATAATGCTTTCAAATCAATAATTGGCTGAATTTCACCTTTTACAAGTAATATGTCATTTCTTGCCAATTTTTCATTTTTTTCGAAAAGCCATTTATTTCTTCTCCGGATTGCGATTAAATCAACACCATATTTAGATCTGAAGTGTACTTCCTTTCTTATTTGCCCTATAAAACTACAATCTTTATTTACCCTAATTTTTACGATAGGTTCAGGGACAAAACTAATATCACTAAATAATTGTACGAAATACGATATATCACTATTGATATACACAGTTCTAGCAATATCACATAATGCATCAGAGATTTTATCAATTGAATAACCCATTACTACAATTGGTTCTAATGTTTTAGCTTCATTTAAGCCTCCTGGATGTGCTTGAATTATTTGAAAATTCAATAAAAAAGTGAGTTCGTGAATTCTTTGTTCCATTTTATAGGCTTCATCAGCTAATTCTTTACTCCCAAATTTTATAGCACTATAAGCCAAATCAATCATTAAATCTATGTTCTGTTTCATTTCCCTAATTATATCTTTTAGAGAAAGTGGCTTATATTTAAACTTTTTACTCCTTTTGGGCATTTTGTTTTACTCACTCATTTTTCATATAAACTTGATTTTATATAAATATTATTATAAATAAAATAATGAATAAAGGAGTTAGAAAATCTGCTAGCGACGTAACAAAAGGTATAAGAAAATTATTTGGGTCCAAACCACGTTTAAATAAGAATATTGCACCTAAAAATAGCATAAAAAACATCATAAAAAATATGATTAAAACTGTGGCAGTTATAATCAAAATTATTATTAATGGATATACTATTTTTACTCTTGATATAACTCCAATAGAAAATCCTAATAAAAATAGAAAACATAAGCTTAACAATAGAGTTATAAGCAGACCATATAAATCTTCCTTCATTCTTTTAGATTTCTCGATTTTAGGTAATATAGTACCAATATAAAGATGAGTAGTTAATCTTGATACCAGCACTGTTGAAATATCCCCAATTAAAGAGTTTAACGCCGGTAAGATTAAAAGTATTATAGGAATTGTATAGAGTATCTTTTCGTTTGATGACAGTAGTGTACCTGAGATTAAACCAAATATTGAGGACAAAATGACAACTATTATAGATTCTTTGAAAATCTTTATAAAATATTTCATCATGGCACCCCCAACATTATTAATGTCAAAAAGAAACAAAATACTGTGAAAAAATCATCAACAGCAGTCATAATAGGATTCACAACGTTATTTGGGTTGAGTCCTCTTTTGAAGGCAATATAGTTCAATCCTGTTGAACAAGGAATTGAAATAGAAAGAGTTAATATTATCGTTATTGTAGGTATTGATAAAAAATGAACAGTAGGGAGGATTTCTAAATTAAATATTAATAAATTCAATATAATTGAAAATATACCAATGAAGATTGCTGTAATAATTGCTAAAACAAATGTTGCAAATACATTTTCAATCCATGATCTTTTGGAAAAATTTCCAATAATTAAATCACGAGAAGTTCTTGCTATAAAAGGACCACTTAAGTTCCCTCTTAACGATAGGAGAGCAGGAATCATTAATATTAAAGCAAGAAAACTTTCAAATGGCAGAATCAAAAGAGAAAGAATAATGCCGGCTAGGATATCTCCGATAATAGATATTGTTTCTGATGGGAAGGTTTCCTTAACAATTTTGCCTTTTGTATCTTGGGTCTCCATATGTCATCCTCATCAGAATCTTTTGTTAGAGAAATTTGATTTACAGCCATATCTTCTTTATAAACCTAAGATTTTCTTTAATTAAAAGCTTATTATTATTTTATTTTAATTTCCTATTTTATTTAAACATTAGTTGTGCCTAGATCCGTTTGATAAATTATTAAGTACATATTAATTAAATAACTTTACACGGAGTAAATTATTGTTTACCTTATTTTTTAAGCTTATCAGAATGATATTGAGTATAATATTAAAAATCCTTTAGAAATATCTAATCTACAATATGAATAAAACATTTTTTATTTGAAAAAATTGTTTTTTAAATATTTTTAGAACAAAAAGACTAATTGAAATTCTACAGTATTTTTTTAATCTTATGGTTCATTAAATATAATTGAAGTTAAATTTCGACCATTCCTATAATTAATTCTCAAATACTTAGAATTATGAGTAATAAAAAATTATTTTTTTTGATTCTCCTTTTAGCACTCGTTTTTAATATACATAATTATTCTCTATTTTTCAATTCCCATGAAAATCACTTACAATCAGAACAAAAGAGTGAAGTAGAAAATATTCAATATACATTATGTAATAATGGTTTTATATCTTTTCACGACTATAAATTATTCTGGTTTATTCATATTTCTGATACTCAATATCTATGGTATAATGATGGTAATATTGCTGAGTTTTATGCTTTTTTGAATGAAACTTATAAAGAAATTAAACCTGTTTTTATTTACCATACCGGTGATATAGTAGATGCTAATTTTTTTATAGGACAAGATAAAACAGAATGGGAACGATATAGAAAAGCATTATATGATACTAATATGAATTCTTCAATTTATATGGATGTTATTGGAAACCACGATGCCATAAGAGACGCAAATTCAACATTTTTTCTTAATTATTCTATGATGGGTTGTTCTTTTAATACAACTCAATATTCTTTTAATAAATCTTTCACTTTCGGTAATTATGCTTTTATTGGGCTTAATACAGCCAAAAAGTCATATGATTTCTTTGAGTATGCGTATCAAGGATTTTTAAGCTCATCGGAATTAGATTGGTATGAAAATGAACTCAAAAGATTTAAAGATTTTGATAAAATTTTTGTATTTGGACACCATCCTCCAAGCTACCCTCTTTTTTATGAAATAAAATCAGAGAAAAGTAGTAGTGGAAAAGATTTTAATGAATTAAATGAAGAATATAACGTTCCATTTTATCTCTCAGGTCATGTTCACGAAAATTCTTTTCGATATTTAAATGAGCTCTTAACTATTACAACAACCAATTTTGACCAAATGGGTGGGACATATAGGATAATTGCATTGGATAATAATAGGCTATCAACATCAATAGAATGTGTAGGAAGATGGCCTCAAGGAATTATAACCTATCCCCCAGATGATTTCAATCAAAAAGTAGATAAGATTCGAGTCCTAGCTTGGGATCCCCACGGAATAAGTTCAGTTAAATGGTCTTTTTATAGTATTGAAAAAGAAAACCAAATTACAAATTGGAAACCTTTAATAAAAGTAGACCCAAATGAACCATTATGGGAGGGGGATTTAGTTTCTCACTTTAACGGAAAATTTAAATTACAAGTTAAAGTTGAAGGAGGATCGGGAGAGGTAATAAAAGAAATAATTTTTAATTCATTAAACGATGACGCATTTGAATTTTCTATAATATTTATTTTTATAATTATTGCTTTGATATCCATATCTATAATAATTTTAAATTATTCACGAATTCATATTGACAAGTTTAAGAAAATGAAAAAAAGACTTTCAGATTCAGCTTAGAAAAGTATTGAAAATTTTAATTAGACAACTAAAAAGATACGATAAATGAGCCTTTGGAAAATAATCATAAAACATGAAATTCGTCTTAAGACCTATCGATATAGAAAGAATCGAAAATTATTTTTACTAATAATATATGCGATTTTTATATATTGGGGGTTTTACTTAGGTCCTAATTTATTTGATATTATAATGTCTAATGTTGCTCAGGGAATACCAAGTGAATTCGTTTCCTATTCTGCTAAATTTATAGAATATTTTTTAACATCATTTTTTTTAATCATCTTGATATATCCACTTTATAACCTATATAGAAAGGCAGAAATTGGACATAATGAGATATTACTAGCATCCCCTATTAAACCCGGAGATATTTTTCTTGGTGAATTTGTGGGCAAGTTAATTTTTTATTTTTTAATAATTTTAGGAATGGGTCCAATTATCATCAGTTTATTGAATCAAATAAGGACATTAAATATTTTCCAGTATATTGCGATCTATTCAAGCTTATTTCTACTACTGACTTTAAGTTTCTTAATTGGAACTATTATTGCGAATTTGTTTGAACATAAAATGACTAAAAGTAAAATAGCAAAAGATCTAGGCAAATCGTTCTTACTTTTATTATCAATTATAGTTGTTGCGATGTTTTACATATTGCGTTTCTTTTTTGAGATTATCTTATCTAATCCAGCATATAAAATCTGGTTAATTTTTTACCCTTCTTTTTGGTATTCAAATATGATTTTGTTCGCTATTGATCCATCATTAAATCTCTTTAATTCTTTGCCTGATTATGTATTTGTTATCGAGAATTTTTCGTTAGGCACTATTATCCCTTCTTTACTCCTTTTTATTTCATATAAAAATGCTGATCACTTTTATTCTCTAGAAAGAAATTCTGAAAATGAAAATTTTGTTAGTATAGAGGAAGGAAGATTTTACAAAATTATTTGGAAAATAACTCCTCAGAACTGGAAAGGGTTAATAATAACCCAATTTAAACAATTTTTAAGGAAAAAGGAAAATTTATTTAAAATTATTTATATCGGGGCTTTAATTTTAGTAATTGGTATAATAATAAGATTTTCGTTTGAAGATCCAACTTTATCGCACTTTGATATCCTAAACTTTAAACTCCTAATAGTTATTATTGTATCATGGGTTGGAGGCATATTATTTGGTGTATTAATGGGGTTACATATTTTTATTGATTCCAAACAATTAGTATTTCAATATAAAAGTACCCCAAGAGGATTAAAAGCGCTTGTATATTCTTATGTATTGGAAATTTTTTACATAGTATTGATTTTAGATATAATTCTTTCGTTCTCCTTCACATTAATTTTTCAATTAGATTTCACCCTCTTATTGATCTTTTTTATTACATTGATGTTATATTGCATGGCAGTTCAGGTACAAGCAATTGGAATTCAGTGTTTTTATCCATTATTCGAAGAAAAGGGTAAACATGGCTATTTAATCAGTTATTTCATTATCTGCTTACAAATAGTTTCATTTATAATTGCACTATTTATGCTTGTTCCTTTTGCATCGAATAATTTAAATAATTCTCTGGGTTTATTATATATTCTTTTAATTAATTTAGCCTTGACACTGGGATCTTCATTATTGATATTCCTGATGGGTTTAAGTAAGATACAAAAAATTGAATGAGTATAAGGTAATTAGATAAATAAAGAGGAGTGTTTACCTTCTTAAGTTTTGTTTTTTTTGAAATATTTAAACACACAAAATATTCCTGATGGAATTATCAAAAATAGAAGTCCTAAAGGATTAAAAATAAGAAAATCTACTATTGATACAATATTTCCAATGGGATCAGATGAACCTATATAAAATATAAGAAATAAATAGGCTGCAAATCCAAATATTATTAAAACAAAATCAGCCTTGATTTCCCAAAGAATAAGTATAATGAAGAATATAAACAAAACAGCTAATTCTACTTCCATAATCTAACTAAAGAATTAATGTAATTTAAATCTTTGAATACTCACTAATCTAATAGAAATAAAAATAAAAAAAAAAAAGATTATTTTGTAATTCTATTTTTCCTTTTCCCATAGAGTATTATTGCTATAATTGTTAAACCTGTAAATCCTACAATAATTGGTATCCCATATCCGGGAACTATTTCAGAGACACCAGCCTCTCCACTTAAAGTAATAATAGCCGCTATATCGCCATCTGCTTTTATATATACTTTCTGTAAAACTCCATTAACATTCCACGCTAATGATATTTCAATACTATCAGGATTCCCTGTAGTTGCAATTGTTATTTCAGTTTCAATGGTTTCCCAATCATAATTATTTGCTATGATAAAAGGACCAGAGAGTACAAATTGATCTATTAAAGCTATTTGAGGATCTGAATACGAACTTGGATCCATAATAAGTGGATCAACATCAAAATTAAACCCTATAAGTGAAAAGAGCTTCAATGGCGTAAATGGGGAAAGACTATATCCCGGAGATATCAACTCCGATATATCTATCCAATTTTCAAAGTCTAAGGAATATAGAAGTTCCATATCAATAGGTACGCCCATTGGACCGCCTGTATATGGTTGGATCTCAGATCCTACATGATCTATGACTGCTCTTAAACCTACTTCATAACTCAATAGATCTAATCCTTCCATATCCATGTAAAACTCATCCCATAATGGCATGATTTGAGTATCAAATGTGTATAATGCTTCGGTTAAATACATATCAACTATTTCCTGGATTGTTTTACCATGAAATTCCAGCGGTATTGTCATATTCACAAGCTCGTTAATGGCAAATTGGAGTAATTCAGCCACACTAAGACTATCATATCCAAGAGGTAATGTGGAATTAATCGCTAAGTTTAAAAAGTCTATAACTGCTGACATGCTTTCAGATTCCATTCCACCAGGCATAGATTGGTTGAGTCCGAAAAATATCATATCAAATAATTCTGTAGCATTTAGAATTGTTATTTCAGGTGGAAAACTTGCTACCAATTCATTAAGTAAGTCACTAAGTGTATTAGTCGATATGTAATCTACCATCTCGGGTGTTAAACCTATAAGCATAAAATTATCTAATATCATTTGAAATAGAATACTTTCCCAGATACCAGGTGCATACACTCCTAATAAGTTTTCTAAAAGTTCTTCAAGAGTCAGTTCCTCCCATCCAGTAGGGATTAATCCGTAGAAAATTGTAGAGTTAAGCTCATTAATAAGCATCTCGAATAATTCTGGAAGGGGATTAGTTTCCCAACTAGGAGGTAATCCACTGCTAAGGCCATCAAATACTAGTTCATAGAAGTCTGAAAAGTTTAAAACCTGCCAATTTGAAGGGATCATTCCTGAAAGAATAGTCGAATTAAACCTCCCAATATAGTCCTCGATTACTATTGGAATTAAAGTTGATAGGTTATAACCCTCCCATCCAACAGGAAGTGCATTTGAAAGATATGTATGAGCTATTTCTTCAAATATTTCCGCAACTGTTAATGATTCCAATCCACCTAAATCAATGTTTGTTTGTAGATCAACGATCACATCTCTAACATTTTCTATAAGATCTTCAACAAATTCAAATTCAACCTCAACATTCCATGTATATTGATCTCCTTGTTCTACACCGACATAATCCGAAACTTGAGCATTTGCATCGTTTCCAAAAGGGAGTAAAAATAGGATAGCTAATAAGACAATAGCTATATTTTTGTTTTTTCTCATAATTCAATCAATTTTAGTTTTGGATTTTCTAAAAAAATAGAAGTATTATAATTATTAGTATAAACCAAATATTTAAAGTTACTTTAATAACAATAATTCGAGTTAAGAAATCAATTTTGTGAATAATATTATAATACTATAATTTTTATATAATTTCTTTTGATATTTATAAATAATAATGAAATTTGTGAGATATAAATCTCGTATTGAAGCAGGGATTTTATTATTCGAGTTTATCAAAAATGAGAATAAGCGTTTATATGACTTTATTAATGAAAATAAAGGTAATTGCTTTTGTTTCGCGATTCCAAATGGTGGTGTTCCAGTTACAGAAGGTTTTTGCTCTCAAAATAATTTGAATTATGATATATTGATTGTTCGAAAAATAAAAATACCCAATAATACAGAAGCTGGTTTTGGTTCTGTAACGACGGATGGAACAATTCTAATTAATGAAAAACTGTTATCCCGTTTGAATTTATCAGAAAAAGCTGTAAATAATTCAATAGAATTAACAAAAACAGAAATTAGAGAGAGATTAAAATTTTATAATAAGGAATTTGTCTTAGAGAAATTTTATACTCATCATATTCAAAGAAGACATATTTTTATCCTTGATGATGGATTAGCTTCAGGTTTTACTATGTTGGCTGCTATTAACATGATTAAGAAGTATAATCCGGAAAAAATTTACATAGCAATTCCCACAGCGCCATTAAGAACTGTTAATAATATTAAAACTGAAGTTAACGATATATTTTGCCCAAATGTCAGAGATGTATTATGGTTTGCTGTTGCTGATGCATATAAAAATTGGTATGACGTACCTGAATCAGAAGTACTCGAAATAATTAACAATTCAAAATTCTATATTACTGAAACAGTAATAGAAGACTCATTGGTTTGATATGAAAAGAAAAGTAAAAAAAAAATAATATTTTAGGCACTGAGCAAACGAAATAGAATACTAGCATGGGGAATAAAGAACTCGTCATTACGTTTTATTACAACTGTATGAAAATATTCAGCAAGGCCGAGAAAACCTCGAATTACAGATTCATCTTCCTCGAACTTAAACTTTACTGAAGCAATAGCTGCACTATTACTGAAACTGACTTTATCATACACTCTTTCATCAATTAAAGGAATTTTGAGTTCGTTAACAATCTCATATACCCGTTTAATGAAACAATTCACGCTTAGGCGTGAATCATCACCTCCTTATATTTTTCTATCATGTCAAACACTTTTAAAGGTGAATTACTAATTACACTAATAAAAATTATAATTATATATTATTTTTAGTGTTTATCTATTTTATATTTTTTTAATGGATGATATGGTAGATAAACAAATAATTATTTTAGATAAAAAGATTTCTGTTTATGAATTAAAAGGATGTACTGAAGATTCAAGAAAAATGAATTGTGGTGTTAGATTATGTGGTTCCTGCTGCATTGGAGAGAGTAATGACATATCTGTCTGTAAAGATGGACCTATATTTAAATCAGAACAATTGAAAAATATTCCTCAATTTGGAAATGATGTGTAATAAAAAATCGTTCTAAGATGCCTATATTTTTTTTTATTTTTCTCTTCTTTTTTTCTTTTTTTCCGTTTTCTTATATTTTTTAATATTTTTTGGAGTCTCTTCCCTCCAAGCTAATAAGTCTTCAATACGAGTAGCACCCATTATTTTAAGATATGCCTCCTCAAGATCTTTTGTATGAGTTGATTCAATTATTTCTTTTGGGCTCCCCTCTGCTTTTATTACTCCGTTATCAATTATTCCTATTAAATCACATAATTCCTCTGCTGCATCAAGAAGATGAGTACATATAAAAATAGTTTTTTCTGCTTTTTTACTAAGATCAGATATGAGATCTTTAACCATTCTTGAAGCTGCAGGATCTAGATTTGAAGTTGGTTCATCTAAAAAAATTATTTTCGGATCTTGAATTAAGGCTGCACACAAACATACTTTTTGTTTCATTCCTCTACTATATTCTTCTAAAAGATCATTCTCACGTCCTTCCAAATCAAAGAGAATAATTAATTCTTCTATACGAGTAGAAATAATCTCTTTTGGTAAATAGTACAGCTCCCCTACAAATTCCAAAAATTCTTTTGCCGTTAATTTTTGATATAAGCCTGGTGATTCAGGAAGGAAACCAGAATTAATTTTAACTTGTTGACTTTGAGAAATGATATCATAACCGACAACTTTAGCTGTACCTGATGTTGGTGAAATAATTGAATTTAGCATTCTTACCGTTGTAGTCTTTCCAGCTCCATTGGGGCCAAGTAATCCAAAGGTCAAGCTATAAGGGATTTTTAAGTTTAAATTTTTAACAGCAACAACTTTTCCGAAATTTTTAGTAAGGTTATTTGTTATTATTGCGTATTTTTCAGAAATTTTCCCACACAACCAAAATTTAAGCTATTTTTCTATTTACTTGATTAATTTTCTTTTAATTTTTCAAATAAAAAAAGTTTTATGAGAAGTTTAGTAGTTAGATGGATATCTTAATTAACATGAAAAGAATATGTAAATTAGTTTGTCTAAAATTTTATAATCTCTCAAGTTCTTTTTATATTTAACTTGCTTTATCATCCCCTTAAGGGATCAAAAGGCTATAAGATTTTAGTTCCTATCTTTGGAAAGAAAAGCGAAGAGGTTCAGAATAATTTTCTAGAGGATTGAATTTTTAATAATTTTTATGATAAAATAATATTATTAGTTTTTTTCAATAATTAACGTTTTTTTAGAATTTTTGAATGTTATGGATTTTAGATTAGATTTTAGAATAAAATTATATATACATATTAATATAATTTAAGTATAAAAGTTATTACTAGTAATAAAAAAATTAATCAAATTCACAATAATAACAGAGGAATTGAGTAGACGTGGTTTCAAAAGAGCAAAAAAAAATCGAACGCGTTATAAATTTTATGAAAAAAGGATTAACTTCTTTAGCTGATGATCTCGAAGAGACCGTTAAAGGTATTAATGATTTTATTAAATCTTTAGCTAAAGCTCAGAAGGATTTAAAAGAAGTCTCTGTTGAAGAAGTTCAAACAATAAGTACTTCCTCGAAAAAGATTATACAAACATCAACTGGTGAAGCAAAAACGGCAGCAGCCAGTACCTTATACTCTTTATTGAGTGGAGGTGGTGGAGCCCCCACAGCAGCAACTCCTGCAGCTCCACCTATGTCCGCGGCGCCTGCACCACCTGCGCCACCTAGTGGAGGACCACCAAAAGCACCACCTTCTGGACCTCCTAGTGCTCCCCCATCAGGGCCACCTAAAGCACCAGCTTCTGGAGGTGGACCGCCTAAAAGACCTAATTTGCCACCAGCACCAAAATTACCGCCTGCGGGAGGCACGCCACCTGCAGCTCCACCTAGTGGGGGTGGACCACCAAAAGCTCCTAGTGGACCGCCTTCTGCTCCTGCCTTCGCAAAAAGACCATCAACACCTGGAGCACCATCTGGAGGTGCACCACCTAAACCACCAGGAGCTCCAGTGGCAGCACCTCAAGCCGGTGGTGGTTTGAGTTCGCTTCGGGATGAGATGCTTGATGAGTTAAACAGGTTGAAAAAGATTATGCGAGGGGAGTGAATTTTGGCTGTGGAGAGCAGCCAATTCATAAAGCTGGCAGAAAAAAATATATTAAAAAGAATACTCATTAGGTACTTTTTCTACATTATTTTATGGGAATAATACAATCCTGAGATTAAAATATTGCGTGATCAATTGAAAAACCTTAAAAAATTCGGTATTATTTTTCTAATGACATTTTTGGTTCACTCATCTTCATAATTTCGGGTTTTAGGCACAATGAATATCGCAGATTCTACGTTTCCTATATACAATATTCACCATAAGAAGAAGATGGAAAAAGAATCTCACAAATAATAACTCATTGATTAAGACTCGTCTTTTTAATTTTTTATATGTTGTTTAAGTTTTTTGAGGAGATTAAGATTATCTTTTAAAATTATTTAATTATAGAAAGTTATGTTAGTGTAATATTAATTAAGATATTTAGAATTATAATATAATATTATTGTGTAAGTATTAGAAATTAAAAAGTAGAAAAGATATTTGCATAACGAAGAATGGGAAATCTTACTGTCGTAATGGATATAGGTCAGTTTTCAACCAAAATAGGATTTGCTGGGGAGGATTCTCCAAACCAAGTGTTTTTAACAATGGTGGGGAAACCAAAATATCAAAGTGTAAGTATAGATTATGCTCCTCCAAATATGCGAGAAGATGAACTTTATGTAGGGGATGAGATCCAGTCAATAGGGTTATATAAGATTTATTACCCTATTGAAAAAGGGATTATTACTGATTGGAAACATTTTGAAAACATCGTAGATTATATCTTTTACAATTTAAGAGTTGATCCTACTCTAGTTAACGTATTATTCGCAGTTCATCCACTGTTTCCATACAAAGATTTGGAAAAAATTTTTGAGCTCTTTTTAGAAAAATATCGATGCATGGCATTCTATCCTGTATTGGATTCTATGCTAACCTTATATTCAGGAGGATTTCAAACAGGATTAATTCTCGAAATTGGTGACAGTAATACTAGAATTGTTCCCATCTATGAAGGATATAAATTGGAACATGCGGTAAGAATCCTAGATATTGGAGGTCGAACCTTAACTCATTATATGGAACAAATATTAGAATCTATTGGTTGGTCTGTTGATACCTCAATTCGAAGAGAATTGGTTAGAGTATTAAAAGAAAAAGCTTGCTTTGTTTCATTAGATTATAAAGAAGATTTAAAAAGAAGTGAACAATATAATAAAGAATATTCCTTGCCAGACGGCTCTACAATTTCTTTACAAAATGAAAGATTTTTAGTACCTGAGTTATTATTTAATCCTTCCTCTGAATTAGAAGAAGATTCATTACCAGTAGCAGTTATGGATGTAATAGAACAATGTGATTTAGATATCCGTCCAGAGCTCTTGAATAATATTTTTTTATCAGGAGGTTCTTCGATGTTCCCAAATTTGAAATCGCGAATGTACCAAGAGCTGGAACTCGAATTAGCCAGAAGGAAAAAGAAAAATCAGGTAGTAAGAATCATTGCACCGAGAGAAAGAACCTTTTCTGTATGGGTTGGGGGTTCTATACTCGCATTAATACCAGAATTTTCAGATAACTGGGTAACGAGAGCAAAATATTTTAAAGAAGGAATTCCCCCTAATTTGTTGTAATTTTTAGTTTCTCTTCTAATTGGATATTACAGTGATATTACATTTAAATATATAATTTTGCTCAATATTTATTCATAATACAAATTTTCTCCTTTAAAGGTTCTTTAAAAGATGGAAGAGTTTAAACACGACAATTTCTACAAACCTGGTTATTCCGTTTTGTTTAATAAAATCAAGGATATTAAAACCCCTATAAAAAATGAAATTCTTATGGCTTTATTAGACGGTCATTGGCATTCTGAACTTGAATTAATAAGAATTACAAAGAAACAGCATGGATATATTGGTTCGGTTACTTTAGGGACTATGATAAATTCATTGAATCATATGATTAAAAATAATTATTTAGAAAAGAAAGTAGTAAATACTAAGCTTTACTACAAAATTTCTGATAATTATGTAGGTTTAACTAGAGCTGCTTATCGTTTTGATGCAAAGAGATTCTTTTAACTAGAGTTAAAATGTTATATGATTAGAAAATTAGTCAACTTTATTCTTTTTTTACACATTTCCCTCTAACAATTTTGAAATCTTGGCAGTTAGAACAAAATCCTTTTCCTTGATTTTCCTTAAATCCTTCATTCCAGCATTTGGGACACATATAGTAGTTATATGACTTTTTATTCTTTATAAGAGATATGTTAAAAATATTGAAGTTGCAAATGGAACAAGTTGATTCCAATAATTTTATCCTTCCATTCTTAGGTAGTGACAAATAACTCTTACAAGTTTCATCTGCGCAGACTAAAAATTTTTTATTTTTGAGATTAATAAATTTCATGGGACTTTTATTACAGAACGGACAATTAGCGGAAGTGATTGGTATAGTATAATTCATTTTAAAACCAGTAGCTTTAGAGATTAATTCATTTTTATTAGCTAAAAACTTATCAAATAGCTTTAAAAATTCTACTCTTACTTCGTTTACAACATCATCCATTTTCCTTCTACTTTCTTTAATTTCTTCAAGTTTTTTTTCAACTTTTTTTGTAAAATTTGGTTCTAAAAAAGATAACCATATTTTCATCAAATTTTCAATAAGGAATTTGCCCAATTCTGTTATTGAATATTGTAGTTTTGTTCTTTCTATCAATTTACGAGTTTGTAAAATTTTAATAATAATAGGTCGTGTTGATTTTGTGCCCAAATTATTCTTTTCCATTAATTTGAGCAAGGATGCATCTGAATACTTTGGAGGTGGTTTAGTTTCTTTCTTTCTCAATAGAATTTCTTTTATAGGAACCTCATTACCAGAAATTTGGATTTCTTCTTCATATTTGGGTTTAAGAAAAGGAACAATCTCAAGAAATCCTTCAGTAATTAATGAAACGCGTTGGGCTTTAAATTGTTCATCTTTAATCAAAAGATTTAAAGTTTGTAATGATTCTACTGCTTTTTCTCCAAACAACGCGAGATAATAACGCGCAAGTATATTATAGACTTTCTTCTGTAAATCATTTTCTAATCTCGAATCGTTTATTTCTAGGCTTTCGAGGGGTGTAATAGGAGGATGATCCCCTGCATCCTTTTTTCCTTTTGTTGGTATTATTCTATTTGCTTTTAGTAGATTAAGAGTGTATGATCCTAATTGAGAATGTGTTGAGAAGTGGTTTAAAATATCAATATGGTTAAAGTCTGGTTTATATATATCGCTATCTGTTCTTGGGTAAGAGATTAATTTATTTAAATATAAGGCATTCATAGTATTTAGTGCTACACTAGCAGAAATTCGTAGATTTCTAGTTAAAAGGATTAAAGCTTTTGAAGTGTTTAGTGGAGATGGGGGTGCTCTCTCTTTTAATTTTTGAGGGCAATCGATTATTTTAGCAACTTTTTCACCCTTAATTTTTTGGTAAATTTGTTGAGCTTTAACTTCTTGAGTTTTTTCAAAGGGATTTAATATATGATGGGCTTGAAAAGTCCCTTCTCCATGAAATAATACTGCATCAATTAAGAAATAAGGCTCTGGTATAAAATTTGTTATATCCTGATCTCTTAAATATATCAGATAAAGAAGACTGGTTTGGACCCTTCCAATTGAAGTAAACGGAACTCTAAATTTATTTAATAAGGGACGGAGCGTATTAGTAACTTCTCTAGTAGCAGAAAAACCTATGAATGCATCAATAAGGGATCTTGCCTCTCCTGATTCACCCCAACTATACTTTGGGCTAATGAGATTATTAAATTTACTAATGATTTCATTTTTTTGTAATGAACTAAGCCATAATTGTGAAATCCGTATATTTGGGTTTGCTTCCTTTATGAAGGGAAGTGCATCAATAAGTCCAATATTGCATCCCTCAATATCAGCATCAGTTCCGATAATACAATGATTTGAAAGCTTCGAATATTCTTTTAAAACCTTAATATATGAACTGCTATTTTTTTTCGGAAATTTTTTAATTGCTTTAGGATTGGTGATAATCTCTCTAGAATTTGTATTAGTCCAACTTTTATAAGCCGCGGTGTTTTTATGTTCGAGTAGATGACCGCGTAATGGAATTACATATATATCTTTTGATGGAATTATGTATATATTTAGGATTTTTGATTTTTTTATTGTTTTAACTGAGCCTAAAGCTTTTGCAATGGCTTCTGCTGCTTTATTTTTTTCAGCTACTATTATAGTTGCCATGCTGATTATTAATTTCTACAACAATTATTAAGTAAATTTTCTAACATCGAATAATATATCATAACAGATATATAAATTACTAGTTCTTATTAAAAGAAAAATACAGATTTACTATTTGAATCGTTACAAGTTTTAATCTACCCATTTAAAATGGTAGGGTAAATGTGAAGGTTGTTCCTTTATTAGGTCCTTTTGAATCAGCGTAGATCTCACCACCGTGCTCATTAATAATTCCTTTGGTGATGTAAAGCCCTAATCCTGTACCACTATCCTTGATAGCGATATGTTCATTAGAAACTGGTTGTTTAATTCTTTCGAATTTTTTAAATAGTCTTCCTAATTCTTCTTTATTAAGTCCAATTCCATTATCCCTCACTTTAAAAATATATCCTTTATTCTTTTTTTTCGCGGATATTTCAATCCAACCATATTCTGGTGTAAATTTTATAGCATTTGAGACTAAATTAGTAAAAACAGTAAAAATACGTGCTGTATCTACAGATAATATTATTTCGTGATTAACATTTAATATTATTTCAAGATTTTTTTCATTAATTAGATAACTTAATTCATCAAGACAGTCATTTATTATCGTAGTAACATTCACTCGTTCTATTTGAAGATTTAATCGATCTTCATCAATTTTCATGACTTCTAAAAGTTGATCCATTAATACTTCGAGTCTTTTGACATTTCTCTGAACAGTTATTAAATCTTCTGTAATTTCAGGTGTTAAACTACTTCTATGCTTCATAAGTATGTAATCAGTGTAACCTGAAATGGAGATTAAGGGCGTCTTTAATTCATGAGCTGCCATAGTTATAAAGTCATTTTTTATTTGATCCAATTTCATAAGTTCAATATTTTGCTCTCGTAATTTCTTTTCAGATTCCATTAGTTCTTGCTCTAATTTGAATTTCTCAGTAATATCTGTAAAGGTACCCTCAATTTCGGAGGGTTCACCATCAGAATTGTATATTAAATGAGCATTTACATTTAAAATTCCTTCTGCTCCATCCATTTTAGTAACTTGTATAATAAAATTCCTAACAAAACCTTTCTTATCTAATTCTTTATAATATTGCTTTTGAATTTCTTCATTCGTAAAAAATTCAGACGAGTTCGCACCCAAAATACTTTCATAAGGCTTAAATCCTAAAATTCTATTAAATGCTTGATTATGCATTAGTAACTTACCTTTGTATTCACCCTTATAAAATCCTGCATCCAAGTTACTAACCATGTTTCGATACTTTTCTTCTGACTCCTTCAATTGGTTTTCCATTTCCTTTCTTTCTGTAATATCTCTGATTATAGTAAGAATTTGCTCGATTTCACCTTCAATAAAGATGGGAATTTTTCTAGTTTCAGTGATTACATCATGACCATCCAATGTATTAATTTCCGATGTTACAAGTGGTT
>JAHQWY010000379.1 GCA_029856445.1 Promethearchaeia archaeon | reverse complement strand
TTGATCATTTGAAAAACTTAAATTTTATATTCTTAAATGAAAATCCATTAAATCAGAAGAGTTTTGTAGAATATCAGAAAAGAATTAGGTTTCCTTAGGATTGATTGCATAATCATTTAAATACAGAAATAGTTAGCTTATTTATCCTGATTTAGGTAATCTTCAATCCAGAGTTCCATTAAGACCTCGTCATAATATTTAGAATCCATAAGGAATTGTTTTTTTCTAATACCTACTTCCTTAAATCCTAATTTCCGATATAGATGGAGTGCTCGTTCATTTGTAGAAAAACAACTCAAAATAATTTTTTCTTTATTATTCAATTTTTTAGATTCTCGGATGGCGGTATCAATTAATTTACTGCCAATCCCTAAATCTCGATACTTGTTCTTAACAATTATTCCTAGAATCCCAACATGAGAACCGGCATCCCATTCAGAATGGGAAATTTCACATTGCCCAATGATGTTATAGGGTGGATTGAGTCCTTTATTTTCTGCTATGATACAGATTTCTTTTTCATTTTTAATTTTTCGATACCATGAATCTTTTTCGAGTCGAGATCTAACTGGAAAAAACACAGGTAGGTATATTCCTTCTTCTACTACCTCGTTAAAATTATTCCAAACACCTTCAATATCTGATTTACTTAGATGTCTGATTATGATTTTTTCTCCTGTTTTTAACTCAAAAGTCTTGTTCATTAGTTAAATATAAATTTTTATAATTAAATTCCTTATGGTAATATTATGGAAAATAAAGATGATGAATCCGTTCATAAAGGAGAAGAAGAAAAAGATTCACAAAAAAAAAAGCCAGTTGCTAAAGATTTGGTTACATTAAAACATGTGGAAACTCAAACACAAAAAATTAGTCCGGAAACAAGAGATCTTGCTCAAACTCTTAAAGAAAGGTATATTGAATATGATCAATTTGAAAGACTTACAAATGATGAAATTACCATCCTTGAAACATTTATGGGTAAACGACTCTTTTTAGAGCGAATAGCTATAATTGCCAACCAATCTAGAATACCATTAGGCATTCCTGGGTATAAAAAAGCTGAATTAGAAAAAATCTTAGAGGCACTCATCTCAAAAGGATATATTGAGTTTGATGTGGTTAGAGACAAGAACGTGTATTTTCTTACAGAAAGAGGCAAATATAAAGTTCAATAGTTATTAAAATATTGACTATTCTTTTTTTAGAATGAGTTTATTAATTGGGATATCTTGATATTCTTCGTTCGGATTCTCTCTTCTAATGGTTAATGGCAAGATTTTTGACCGTAATTCTACTTGTGCAATTTTGATTGGATCTATCATACCTTTTGGCTTTTCCACTAAAATAGGAGCCCCAAACGATATTTGAAGTGCTCTTGCTCCCACAATTCTGGCTTTCTCGTACCTAGTTAAAAATATCGATCCAATCTTAACATATTTTCGAACTTCTTTATAATGTTTACGTAGTTCTCGAGATTCTAAAAAACTAGACATGGTTGTAATAACCAAAAAATAAGTAATTAGATTTTTAAAATGCAGAATATCATATAACTTTTTCGATCTGAAAAACTAATGCGCGAGAGGGGAGTCGAACCCCTGATCTACACGGTTTGCTCCTTAGTTTTTTAAAGTGTGAGCGTGTCGTTATAGCCACTAAACCACTCGCGCATAATTGTATTTAAGTATAATATGCTATATGAATTAAACCTTTTCTTACTCTATTATTAAATCGTATTTATTAAATTATTAGTAATTCGATTTAAGAACGTAAACATTTTTTATTGATCTTATTAAGTCTTGCAGTTTATATATAACAATTCAATTTTTTTCTTCAAAACGATATTAATTTATTCTTCTGGTGATGCTAGTCTCAACAAATAAGGATTTTGTTTCTCACCCATTAATTAAACCAAATCTTGTTTCACGTAGAGAATATCAAGAATCAATTTTTATAAATTGTTTAAAAAATAATTGTTTAGTGGTAATTCCGACTGGTTTAGGAAAAACTGTTATTGCTTTAATGCTAGCTGTTCATAGGTTAACAGAGGTAGTAAAATCAAAAGTAATTTTTTTAGCGCCAACAAAACCCTTGGTAGAGCAACATCATAAATCATTTCTAGATCTTACTTTAATCCCAGCAGAGTCATTGCACCCTCTTACTGGCGCAATAGCTCCTGAAAAACGAAAATTAATATGGAATCAAATAAAAGTGGCTTTTATGACACCTCAAGTTCTTCAGAATGATTTGATATCCAATTTATACTCAATTAAAGATGTATCGCTAATTATTTTTGATGAATGCCATAGAGCCGTCGGTGATTATGCTTATTGCTTTATTGCTAAAAAATATATGGAGAATACGGATATGCATCAAATATTAGGTCTTACAGCTAGCCCCGGTTCCACTTTGGAGAAAATAAATGAAATTAAAGAGAATCTTTTTATAGATCATTTAGAAATAAGAACAGATAAAGATATTGATGTAAAGCATTATGTTCAAAAAGTAGATAATGAATGGATTAAAATAACTCTACCTAATGAATTCTTGGAAATTAAAAGAATATTAGATGAGAGTTTGAAAGAAATTTACAAATGGCTTAAAGAAAAAGGTCTGATCAATTCTTATGATCTCAATAAAATTACTCGAAAAGATCTCCTTCAATTAAATAATATTATAAATAGGAGGATATCAGCTTCTCGAGATGAGAATGAGAAGTTTGAAATGTTTTATGCTAAGAAACAACAAGCTAATGCTATAAGGTTATCTCATATGTCAGAACTACTTGAGACACAGGGAATTAATGCATTGAAAGATTACTTAGAAAAAAATGAAGAAAAAATAAAAAATAATTCGGCTAACAAATCTCTTAAGGAGCTATTTGAGAATAAAAATTTTAGGAAAGTCCAGGAATTAACATATAAGATCCAATCTAAAGGTATTGTTCATCCTAAACTTGAGTATTTAGAAGATATATTAAGTACTCAATTACAGAAAAATAAAGGATCAAGAATTTTAGTTTTTGCCCATTTTCGAGATTCTGTTAATAATATCGTAAGGTTCTTTAAAGAACATAAAATTATTAAGGCACATAAATTTGTTGGGCAAGCACATAAAGGATTGGATAAAGGATTAACGCAAAAAACACAGATTAAACTTCTTGAAGAATTCAAAGAGGGGATTTATAATACTCTTGTAGGTACCAGTGTTGCTGAAGAAGGTTTAGATATCGCAGAGTGTGATTTAGTTGTATTTTATGATGTTGTACCTAGTGCTATTCGCTCAATCCAGAGACGAGGTCGAACAGGTAGGAATAAAGAGGGGAAAGTTCTTATTTTAATGGCAGAAGGAACCAGAGATGAAGGTTACTATTGGGCTGAGAAAGCAAAAGAAAGTAAGATGAAAGATAGCTTAAAAAAAATAAAATTATCAGAAGAAGACACCAAAAAGGGACAATCAAACCTCCTGAACTTCATTGAA
>JAHQWY010000378.1 GCA_029856445.1 Promethearchaeia archaeon | reverse complement strand
GGAGATGATGTTGGAGGATTTGAAAGACCAAATGCTGAAATTACAGGAGGAGGAATCATTGCTACAGGAAATTATCCCGGGAAGGCAAGAAATATCCAAGAGTTACAACAAGACTTAAAAAAAGCTCTCTCTTTAATTCCAGGCAGTCATCGTATAAATTTGCATTCTTTTCATGGAAATTTTGGGCCTAAATTTGTAGAACGGAATCAGTATTTACCCGAACATTTCCAGTGTTGGATTGATTGGGCTAAGGAAAATAATCTAAAGCTAGATTTTAATTCTACCCTCTTCTCTCATCCGAAAGCAGATGATGGTTTTACTTTAAGCAGCAAATCTAAAGAAATCCGCCAATTTTGGATAGAACATGTTTGTAGATGCCGGGAAATAAGTGCTGAAATAGGTAAACAGTTAGAGAGCCCTTGCATTCATAATATTTGGATTCCTGATGGTTTAAAAGACATACCAATTGATAGAAAGGGATATAGAGAATTATTAAAAAATTCATTAGATGCGATTTTAGAGAAAAAATATCCCACTTCTGAGATGAAAGATACTATTGAGGGAAAACTTTTTGGTATTGGGAGTGAATCTTTCGTAGTTGGGAGTTATGATTTTTATTTAAGTTATGCAATAGCTAATCAAATGATGGTAACTCTCGATACTGGACATTTTCATCCTACTGAATCAGTTGGGGATAAAATTTCAGCAATACTTCCATTTATACCAGAAATAATGCTTCACATAAGTCGGGGGGTAAGATGGGATAGCGATCATGTTGTTATTGTAAGTGATGAGTTAATTCAATTAACCGAAGAAATAGTTAGGAGTAATAATATTGATAGAATTCATTTAGGGTTAGATTATTTCGATGCTTCAATTAATCGCATTGGTGCCTGGGTTATTGGTGTCCGAGCGGTTCAAAAGAGTCTTTTATATGCTTTAGTTCAACCCTGGGATATTTTAAAGGAATATGAAGAGAATAGTCAGTATTTCCAACGACTCGCACTTCTAGAAGAATTGAAAACACTCCCATATGGGGCGGTATGGGAATATTTCTGTCTGATTAACAATGTCCCCATAGGCAGTAATTGGATTAAAGAAATTGAGAATTATGAAAGGGATATTTTATTTAAGAGAACTTAAATAATTTTAACATTCATCATTAGAATCTTCTAAAAAGCGAGAACATGTATCATCTAGCTTCTTAATGATATGATCTCGGTCTTTCCATGTAATCCATGTATTTCCTGATTTTTCAAAATGAAAACCATCATACTGTTCTTTTATCTTTGCTAAAGTCTTTTTAATAAAACTCCAAGAAAATCCAGTGTCCTCTACGACTTTCGCAATTGCTATAGGGTGATTTATTTCAAGTGTATCATTAAAATATTGTATAATTTTCTCGAATCCGGTTTTGATTGATTTTTCTGCCTTTGACATATTTGGAATTTTTATTAATTAGTCCTATGTATAATAAAGCTAATTTTATTTAAAAAATCATCAACTAATTATTTGTAATTTGTAAATAACAGTCTTTTTAATCTTCCAAATCATCTGATTCCTTTTTACCCTCTTTATGAACAATAAGCGAATGGAAACCAAAAATTAAAATGAAAATTATAAATAACCATAAAAGAAATATTTGTAACCTTAATAAATAAGCTGGAGTAATATCGATACCTGGTATATCGGGAATTATTTTTAAACATTGAGCTATTAATTTCATTAAAATAACAAAGAGGGATATTGTTTCTGCTCCAAAAATTTGAAATTTTTGTTCTAAATATTCCACTTTATCAAATATCGAACCGATAATATAAATAAATAAGCTAAGATCAATTATGAAGAAATACCAGGTAATGTAATCTACTGTATCTGGAAATATAAATTCAGCAATAGTATCTATTATGATGTAGAGGATGTAGAAAAAAGTTAACAAGAAAAATAAAGTAATATATGCCGCTAATTTCTTAGTTATGATTACCCTAGATGCTACAATGATTATTAACATTATATCAACCCAAAAAATAATTCTAAAGATATTTGCACTTCTTAGTGCGGCTCTTGGAGTTAGCCTGAGCAAAATATTCCACATTATGATAAAAGCTGATAAAGCTATAATTCCAAATATTATGAATTCTATTGGTCTTGTAAATTTCCTAGATTCCTCTTGAATATAAAAATAATCATCTACCTTGGTGGATGAATCCATACATAATTTAAATGCAAAAAAAGCTGTTAATATTTCATTAACTATTAGACTTAAGAAGTAGAAAAGTTGAAAGACTCCTTTAAATATAATGATTGTGGGTATTGAAATTAAAAATACGATGAATAAAATAATATAACTCATTTTTTCAATTGGTTTGAACAAGGAGATTACTATTAATAATGTAGTGAATCCTGCTAAAATACCAACAAAAAAGAAGAGAAATCGAAAATAACCTGGAATAGTAAAGAGGGTATATCCAAATAAGATTAAAATCCATGCTCCAATAAATAATGCTAGTATCAATACATAAATGGGTTTTTTAAAGAAGATCTTAAGACCGTTTACAAAAGACATTATGACTGTTAACCTTTTTCTTTTTTTTAATAAAGTTATGAAAAGTTTTATTAAAGCTTTATGAAAAAATCATTATTTTCTCATTTTTATAAAATCTCCAGTTTTCATCAGGCTACACGGTTTTAAATACGTAATGCTTGATTTTTCAACAAAATTTTCTAATAAATTTGTCCATTTCTCATAATTTCTTCTTCCAGGACCAAACGGACCAGGTATGTTCATTCCTGTCATCATAGCATCATCAATTATTTTATAGCCCGGAACTACACCCTCTTCTAAAAGTCTACATCCCTCATTTAATTGAGTTGCCATAAAAAGCTCAATATCTAAAAGACCAGCTTTTACTTTTTTATGAATTTCTAATTTCTCTCCGTTCCAATTAAAAAGCCCTTTTCCTGTTTTTCTTCCAAGATTTCCCTCATTTACTAGTTTTCTTATGGTTTTTCCAGGAGAAAAATCTGAAGAAACAGCTTCTGCGAAATAACTCATGGCATTAAATACTGTATCAAGACCAAGATAATCTAATTTAGCAAATGGACCAACTTCTACTAGAGATTCAGCATCAGCATCCAATCTTTCCAAAGCTATACCTTTTTCCATAGAAAATTCAAGAAGCCAGTTTAAATAGAGAAAAGAAACAGCATTTAACCTATTTACAATGAATCCGGGACTTTCTTTTTGAAGCACTGGTAAAAAGCGTTTCCCTTGAAGCGCTGGGAATTTCTGACAAACTTCTTTTGCTATTCTTGTTGTCTTTTCAGATGTTTCGTCCCCTTTAATAATTTCTATTAAACGAAGTACTACTATAGGGGTGAAAAAGTGGCATCCTATAACTTTATGGGGTCTATTTGATGCTGATGCTATTTCTGTGATACTCATTGTAGATGTATTTGTTGCAAGTATTGTGTGTTCTGGAGCAAAGTTGCCTAATT
>JAHQWY010000059.1 GCA_029856445.1 Promethearchaeia archaeon | reverse complement strand
AATAGAGTTTATCGCTAACGTCATAGTCAGTAGAAACAGTCTCTGGATTATAATTAATCATTATAGCTTGATCTACTCCCAATTTCTTTATTCCCCATAGACAATTAACAGATCCCCAATCAAACTCTACTGAAGCGCCAATACGATATGTTCCTGAACCTAATACTATTACTTTATTTAAATTTGAACCATTTTCTTTTTCGAAATCTATGTCATGTTCAGATGCGCTATAAGTAAGGTATAAATAATTAGTCACCGCTGGCCATTCGGCCGCTAATGTGTCAATTCTTTTAACATATGGACGAATTCCTAACCTTTTTCTTAATTGCCTAATAAAAATTGTATCAACACCCATTATCTTACCAATCTGTCCATCTGAGAATCCAAATCTCTTAGCTCTTTCTAACCAGTAACCTTTTTCTGCATCTGAAGTTTCTAATAAATCGAGATGCTCGAGACTTCCTTCAATATCAATAATATTTTTCATTTTATATAAAAACCATTTATCAACTCGGGAACATCTATAAATTTCATCTAAAGGGATTCCTCTCTTTATTGCTTCAGCAATTCTAAAAACTCGTAAATCTGTGGGATTTCTTAGAGCATACTTCAATTCGTTGATATCTTCAATAGGTTGTAGATCATTTGCCACAAAACCCTTCATACCTATATCTAGCATTCGAATGGCTTTCTGTAGAACTTCTTCGAAAGTTCTTCCTATTGCCATCACTTCTCCAACACTTTTCATTTGACTTCCAATAGTTCTATCGACTCGTTTAAACTTTGTAAGATCCCATCTTGGAATTTTTAGGACTAAATAATCTAATGCTGGCTCGAAACAAGCTGTTGTAATTCCGGTAATTTTATTTTTTAGCTCAGGTAATGTATATCCTATAGCGAGTTTTGCTGCTATATATGCTAAAGGATATCCTGTTGCTTTAGATGCTAATGCTGATGATCTTGAAAGTCGAGCATTTACTTCTATTGCACGAAATTCTTTTGAAGACGGATCTAATCCATATTGAATATTACATTCTCCTATGATTCCAAGATTCCTTATAACTCTTATAGATGCAGATCGAAGCATTTGGTATTCTTCATTAGTGAGTGTTTGGCTAGGACTAACAACAAGTGATTCTCCCGTGTGGAGTCCTACTGGGTCAAAATTCTCCATATTACAGTTAATAAAACAATTATCCTCAGAATCTCTTACAACTTCATACTCGATTTCTTTCCAGCCCCAAATACTCTCCTCTATTAAAATCTGGTTAATTCTTGATTGAGCTAAACCTTTTTTGGTCATTCTTTCAAATTCTTTCATATTGTTGACAATACCGGATCCTCTCCCCCCTAATGTATAGGCAACTCGTATCATACACGGAAATCCAATCTCTTTAACCGCTTTCAATGCTTCTGGATATGAATTTACTGCTTGACTTTTACATACTTTAACATTCGACCGTTCCATTGCTTTAACGAATAGATCTCGGTCTTCTGTTGCTTCTATTGCTTCTATTGGAGTTCCTAGCACTTTTAGTTTATATTCTTCTATTATTCCAGCTTCATTTAACTCAACACCTACATTTAAAGCTGTTTGACCTCCAAAAGATAATAAAATTCCATCAGGCTTCTCCTTTTTAATAACTTCCTCTACATATTTAACATTTATAGGTAATAAATAAACACGATCGGATAACTGAGGATCAGTTTGAATTGTTGCTATATTAGGGTTTATTAAGACTGTTTCAATTCCCTCTTCTTTTAAAGCTTTTAGAACTTGAGATCCGCTATAATCAAATTCTCCTGCTTGACCAATACGGATCCCTCCAGAACCTAAGACTAATGCCTTTCTTATAGATTTATCTAAGGGCATTTTATTATAACTCCATTAGCTCTATAAATTTATCAAATAAATATAACGAATCTAAGGGTCCTGGACATGCTTCGGGGTGAAACTGGACTGCAAAAATTGGTTTACTTTCATGTAATAGGCCTTCATTGGTTTCATCATCTATATTTTTTAGATATTCTTTAAACCCATTCTTTTCAAAGTCTTTTACGCAAAAACCATGATTTTGTGAGGTAATATAGCATCGATTCGTATTAACATTTATTACAGTCTTATTGCCTCCTCTATGTCCATATTTCAATTTATATTTGTATCCACCAGCTGCTATTCCCAAAATTTGATTACCTAAACAAATACCAAAAGTTGGGATATTGTTATGAATTAATTGTTTACAAACTTCAATCGCATTTATACACATATCAGGATCTCCAGGACCATTTGAAATAAATACACCATTGGGATTATAGCTCATTATTTTCTCATAATCATAATTATATGGTACTAAAATAATTTCGAGTTTTCTAGCCAAGAAATTTCTTAATATATTAAGTTTTACACCGCAATCTAACACCACCACTCTTCCTTTTGGATTTGGTGGGGAATAGGTTTGAATACTGTTTGTCGATACTTCACTAACTAAATGTCTTAAATTTGGATCTTCCGCTCTTTTAACATCTTCTTTTAATTGTTCAATATTAGGTTCTTCACCCGGGTTAAATACAGAGAGTAAACCTACTTGAACTCCCTCCTCTCTTAGAATTTTTGTTATTGCTCTAGTATCTACCCACTCAATTCCAGGTACATCTTCATCACGAAGGAAATCATCTAATGTTTTTACACTCTTATAATGACTAGGTTGTTTACAGCATTCATTAACTATAAATCCAGTAACTTTTATGGAATCTGATTCAAAATGTCTAAAAATACCGTACTTATCTTTCTCCCAGGGAGGAACTCCATAATTTCCTACTAGGGGGTGAGTCATGGTTACTATTTGCCCTTGATAAGAGGGATCTGTTAAAGTTTCGTTATATCCTGCTCCTGTCATTGTATTAAAAACAAGTTCTCCAGTAACCTGTTTTGACGCTCCGAATCCTATGCCTTTAAAATAACGACCATCTTGAAACATTAAAATTGCTGGTCTTTCGTTCTTGTACAACATTTACAAAATTGTTATAAGCTTCTCATCCATTCTTAAAACATAAATAAGCAATTTTGTATTTTAAGATTGTTTATTAATGAGTTAAATATATTTAAACAATAAAGCTAATTTTTAATTATAGAAGCTAAATTATTATTTAGTAGATCAGATTCTTCTTTTCCATGATTTGTATTCTTCGGGCACTAAAGATCTTATATAGTCCCCTTGAATTTTTTTAATAGATTCTAAAAATGCCTCAAACTTAATATTATCAAAATTATTCCACCACGAATAATTCTCCATATTGATGGTCTCAAGATCTTCTGCATTTTTTGTAATTATAACACCACTCTCTAAAAGAAAAGAAGGATCTATTAGATCATTGCCACCATTTTCAAGTCTTTTTTTATTTTGAAGCATACACTCAAGTAAATCATCATAAAATAGAAGTGGGATGTATTTTATTATACTATTCTTTAGTGTTTTTATTATACTGGTTCGATCATTATTTTCCAAACTAAAACCTATTTTAGAGAGATCACAAATTTCAATATCTATTAGCTCAGGGTGATATTCCACTTCTTTTGATTTCTTAAACTTTCTATAATATGTGGCCTCTTTTTCTCTATACATTTTCACATTTTCTTGTTTTCCTTCTACTTGAGTGATGATAGAGTTCTGTTCTAATCGTTTTCTACAAAGGTCTGATAATATTTGGCAGTAATCATTAGCAGCTTCAATTAGATCACCTCCTATTATTTTTGCCCTAATTATGGTGTGCATATAAGCTCTTAAAAACGCAGAGAAGTCATCTTCTAAAGTGGAAAGACTGGCGTAAAGATATTTAGTAAATTGCCACCATTTTGATACTCGTTCCAGGGAAAGAGATAAAAAGAATTTTTCACGAGAACGCACTTCAGTATAATATATCAATTTCTCAAATCCAAATTTAAGAAATTGAAGTGGATCAATTATTGCAGTTAGATCTTCAGTTATAGGGAATGAAACTGGTTCTTTAGGTCTTATTAAAACTGATCTTTCTCCATTGAATACTCGATCAACTCTCATTGGTAAAGGCATAATCGGGTTTGTTCCAATAGAATTGATTAGATTAGCCAAATTTGGTTTATTTACGTTAGAATAGTCCGGAGGGAAAATATCAATAAAAAAGAAAAAAGGTGCTGCATCAAACTTATAAGTTTTAAATTTGTTAATTGGTTTTACAGTGATCACCAGATAATATTAAATCTATATTTTTTTAATTCGTTAGTTTTACAACAATAAGGGAAAATATTAATGTTATCTTAAGTTAATGATTTTAATTCATTTATGTCAAAAAAACTTAACACATAAGATCTAAAATATAGAAATTGTCAACTAATCTGCTGGATAAATTAGTTTTATTAATGAGAATAATAGGATTAGTTTTGGGTATTGCAACAGCTCCTTTGTTTCCATTGCTGGGAATCAAGACAATGGCACTTATTTTGACATGTTTTATGTTTCCGATAATTCCACTTGTAATATTCTATATACCGGAAAGTCATGGAATAGATTTAAAAATGGTTGAATAAAATTTTAAATTATAAAAGATTAAAATGAAAATATATTAATCTGTCACCTTTCTGAAATTCCCAGAAGTTTTACGGCGTTATTACCTAGAATAGCCTCGACTTCCTCTTCAGTGAATTTAATTCCTTTAGGTGCGTTCTTTGGAAGGTTTTTAATTAGTTGAATGTAATCCTTGGTCGGAATAACTATATCATATACAGGCCCATCTGATGCGAACATTACTTTCTCCAATCCTGCATAGTCTATTAAATCCCTTAATTCTCTACAGAATAATTCATATTTACCAAATGCGTAGGCTTGCCACATTGCCATATCCCCATATAAATTCGGATAAAAAGCTGCAAGTGCTGCCCATTCCCTCCATCTGGGTGGACTACCCATATGAGCTGCGATAATCTTTAGATTGGGGAGTTTATTTGATGTTTCTGAAAGAAGAAGTGGTTCGGTATATTTACATTTGGCAGGAGGGCCTAACGGACCCGTGTGGGTTAGTAAAATTCCTCCTTTTTGTTCCAAGTATTTCAAAATTTTGATAGATTCAGGGCTATTTGGATCATATCCGCTATCACAGTGATATTTCAACCCTTTCATCCCAAATTCTTCAAAACATTGCTTCAACATATCTAATGCATTCTCTCTCCTTGGATCGATACCTGCAAAAGCCATTAAACGATCGGGATATTTATTTGCTACATCTGCTATACTTTTATTAAGTGTCATGGCGATTTGCTCTGTCATTACCTCATTATCTTTGTTATCCACTGTATTTATGCATGTAAAATCAATTCCAGCATCATCCATCCATTTAATCAATTTATTTCCCGTTAAATCAGGGTAACGTTCCGCAGCTCTACGTGCTAAAGTTTCCTTATCGACTTTTATCCCAGCTACCTTAGCTAATCGAGATGGTTCTCCCATACGTTCCAATACATTTTCATATTTTATTGGATAAGGGCTTAGGTGATAATGTACATCAATAATCATTTTTTTACCTCGTTTTTATTAATTTAATCCTAATATATTATTTCTCTTTTGATTTTATAAATTCTTTATCTTTATTCATAAAGTAGACCCAAGCGTTTCGAGACATTAAACAGTAATCGTCTTTCCCAATCTTTTCAAGAAGTCTAATTCTCATCTTCCGTGCTTTAATATTATCTGGATCTGCTTGAATTAAGACATCTAAGATTTCCAACGCTAACTGTGCCTGATCCTGCTCTAAAAGTTCTCCTGCTCTTTTTATAATTTTTTCAGAGTCTCCTATTAACTTATAAATCTCACTCATGACCTCTTTTTCTGGTCTAGGTAAAAGATGAGCAATATTTTCATCAAAATAGCCGTGATACCATCTATATACGTTAAACACAAAAAATTCTGGGCGTGAATAGCTTGCTTGAAGATAGGGGCTATTTTTTAGGTGTTCGGGGATTTTTACTCTATGAATCATTTCGGTTATATGTGTTCCATTGTTGATGTGATCTACTACTTGATCATGGAGAGACCGAATGACTTCGATATGATCATCCAAACGTTTCATAGCGTCTTTACCTTCTGTAAATACCCCACCTCCTCCATAAAAAATATATTTTGGATTTAATTCCCTTATTCTTTCTAACTCTTTTGCCCAATCCAATGCAAATCGGGTTGGTTTCCAGGGATTACCTATATTAGGAAAACTCCCAATCATTAGATCTCCTATGAACGCAGCATTAAGTTCAGGAACATAGATCCACAATGCATCATCAGTTTCCGCTCGTGCTGTGTGAAGTTCAAACGTTTTATCTCCTAATTTTATCGTCATATCACCTAGAAATGTTTTAGTAGGATAGACTAAATCTAATTTTGGGATAACTTCAGGAAAGTTGAATTGTTGTGCATCTTTTCTAGCTTTATAAGGAGCTAACATCTGATATTTATCCAAGCGATCAGGTAAATATCTACTTGCAATAACCTCGGGATTATCCTCCATGAATACTGGAGCTGCAAGCACATGATCCATATGGCCATGTGTGTAAATTACATATTTAATCTTATTTTTAATTCGCTCTTTAACTTCTTTCGCCCAGCGTTTAGCTAATAGTGTATCAATTAAAACTACTCCCTCGGTAGTATCAATCCAACCACAACTAGACAAAGGAGCGTTTGCAGTATGCACATCTTTAATTGGATCATCAAAGGTTACCTCAAAGGAAATAACGTTTATTGGATCGACTCTTTGGGATTGCTCTTTATTCTCTTTTGACATAATATAAAGAAATAAGGTATAATAAAATAAAAAAAATAGGAAAAATATTTTTATTTCATATCTACAAATTTTCCGCTCTTAAACAATTCACATGGTTTAAGATATTCTCTTCCAAGTTTTTCAGCGGTTTCTTCCAATAATTTAACTAATCCTTCCCAATTTGGAATACCAATTTCAAAAGGACCAGGAGCATTCATACCTGCCATATTTGCATCATCAATTACTTTCCATCCAGAGGCAATACCTTCTTCTAATATCCTACAACCTTCATTCAACCTAATGGCCAAGAAAACGGTAGGATTAGCAATTCCTGCTTTTTTAATTTTTGAAAAATCGGGTTGTGGTCTTCCCTTCGACCAATCATAAAATCCCTGACCTGTCTTTCTCCCTAGTTTTCCTTCATTAAACATTTTAGTAATAACTTTTCCTGGTCGAAAATCTTCATGTAAAGTATCTGCATAATAGTTTCTTACGTGGTATCCTGTATCAATACCAGTATAATCTGAAAGAACTAACGAAGACATTGGACCACGTTGTCCTAAATCAGCGTCTAAAGACTCAAAAGGAATTCCTTTTTCTAAGCAAGTATCTAGAAGATAGTTCATGTAGATACCCCCTGGAGCATTCAACCTGTTTACAATAAATCCTGGTCGATCTTTTAAAACTTTAGCTACATACCTATCTCCCCTAAGACATGGTAGGCTCTCACTTACTTTCATACCAATTTCCATGGCTTCTTCAGAAGATTTTTCACCGGCAATTACCTCTATTAACCTCATTAAAGGAGCAGGATTGAAAAAATGTATACCTATACATTTATCAGGCTTATTTGTAGCAGTCGCCATTTCAGTTATAGACATTGTTGATGTGTTTGAGGCAATTACCGCATGAGGAGGGGCATTATCATCACAAGTTTTAAAAATGTTTTTTTTCACATCCATATCCTCTACTACTGCTTCTATAATTAAATCCGCATCCTTTACCGCTGAAGCAAGATCTAAACTTGTTTTCATTCGTGCTAAAACTTCTGCAGCTTTTAAGACTCCTTTAGATTCAAGCTTTTGTAAGCCGCCTTCAATACCAACTACAGCCTTATCAATGATTTCTTGAGAAATATCGACAAGTGTTGTGTTGTATCCTGCCATCATTGAGATTTGGGCGATTCCATTTCCCATTAAGCCAACACCAATTACTACAATATTTTTAACTTCTACCATTTTGTTTTTACACCTTCAAAAATCATCGTAGTATAATAAAAAAAATATAAAAAGATTAAAAAAGTAATATTTTGCTTATTTTAAAAATCCATAAGCATTTTTTAAACGTTTTTCTGCATCCTCAACTATTTCATCAATAATTTTCTTGACATTTTCCACGCTATGAATAAGTCCAATACTTTGTCCTAAAAGAACAGCTCCTGTAAGATCTCCTTTATATGCCGCTTCGTATGCCTTCATTTCTTCAACTAATTCTCCTTGCGACATCGCTTGTTCTTGAGCTATTTTTGCTTCTTTATCAGCTACTAGCCCGTGATGCAATGAATATTCGTTTTTCCATAAACGAATTGGTCCTAAAGAACCTGTTACCAATAATGTATCTTGAGCCTTAGCTGGGGGAACAACACCTTTATACTCATTACTAAATTCGCTTTCATTTGAAGCTATTAACCGTGAACCCATAGCAACAGCTCCTGCTCCCATAGCTAATGCTGCAGCAAGACCTTCACCAGTAGCAAATCCGCCGCACGCAACCACAGGAAAATCAGGAAATTTTTGCATGACTTGTTGTAGCAAGACTAAGGTACTAACCTTTTCATAAGATTGATGACCTCCACCTTCACCACCAGTGATAACCATTCCATCTACTCCTGAAGCAACACACTTTTCAGCAAGCCATAATGCAGGAGCAACATGAAAATGTTTAATTTTTGATCCACTTTCCTTTAATTTTTGGTAATCTTTTGACGCGGGTAAAGTTTTGGAAGATCCAGCGCTTGTAATAGCATAAATACATTGCTCCTTGAGCCTTTGATTTTCCATTATAAATCTTGGAATTTCTGAAGCTAATTGTGGGGCTGCTATTTCTCTACGCGAAGTTCTTATATTAAATCCAAAAGGTTTATCCGTATGTTCAACCACCTGTAACATATTTTCTTTCATAATTTGGACAGGATTTCTCCCCTTTCGATAATCGCTTAGTAAAGCGCTATGGCTTAAGACACCAAGCCCACCTGCTTCTGAAACTGCGATAGTTAACTCCGTAGTATAAAAGGGACCCATTGGGGCAGCTATAATAGGGTGTTTAATCCCTAACATCTTAGTTATATTTGTTTCTAATACCATTTTTTTCTATTCACTTTACTTTAATTCTGAATTTATATTCTTAATAAATTAGATAGAGAAATTATTTATAATGTATATATTTTTACTTTCAGTAGTGATCTTTCAACATTCTTTTATTAAAATAGGAAGTAATTTGATAGAAAAAAGAATTAAATATGTGTCTAATAAGTACCGTTATTTATTATTCGTCATTGATTAGAATTAAGATTAATCCTAACAAAGCTTTTTTTATGAACTAATTATTATAGTTTTTAAAATATTTTCTATCTTATTTAGGTTCTAATTAGAGTTGGTTTTAATGGATAAAAAAAATGATGAGTTAAGGATTGTAATCTATGGGATTGGTGGGATAGGTGCTACTCTTGCGGGATGGTTATCACAAAATAATGGTAATGTTTACCTGTTAGCGCGTGGTGACAATGCTCGGGCGCTAAAAAGTAATGGCTTAATTCTTAAAAATATAGTTACCGATAATATTGAGACTATTAAAGTAAATGTAATTGAAGATTTAAATGAAATCCAAAATATAGATGTTGTTGTAATCACTGTTAAAAATTATGATTTAGATGAGGTTGCGAAGGATATTTCCGATAAATTAGGAGATAATCCTATTGTCGTAGGTTTACAAAATGGATTTAAGAATCAAAAAATATTGCCAAAATATTTTACGAAAGTCGTATATGCTGTTGTCGTGCAATCTGGTTGGCGGGAAGAACCTGGAGTATTTGGAACCAGAGGCAAAGGATATTTGACCCTTGGAACTCCTGAAAATGAAAATATGGAAATTATAGAAACAATAGCACAAATTTTAAATCTTGGGATACCAACGAGAACAACGCAAGAATTTCAAGCTGCAGCTCATTCAAAATTAATAATAAATCTTGCAAATGCAACATTTACACTAATAAGTTCAGAACTCAAAGATGACGATGCGATTTTCAAGTTATGGCAAATTTTTATGAATGTATACCTTGAGGGTGTGGAGGTTGTAAAAGCTGCTGGATATAAAGAATTTGATTTAAAGGGATTAGCTTCTTGGAAGGTAATGGAATTAGGCAAAAAACTTGATAAAGCAACTGCAATCAAGAATTTTGGTCGAAATCTTAAGTATTCATGGTTCAATAGCATGGCTCAAGATATGATTTATCGAAATAAAAACCAATCCGAGCTTGAATCCCTAACTGGATATTTGATAAAATTAGCGGATTCATTAATACTTAAGATTCCATATAATCGGATGATCTATAAGCTCTGTAAAGAACAATTTAAAAAGGTTCCATATCAACCTTTACCAGTTGAGGTTGTATGGCAAAAGATTAATGAGGAACTAAACAAAAAATAATATAAATTTTACACATATATCTTTTCTTAAAACTTAAATAAATGTGAGAATTGAAGATGAGTGAAATTAAAGGTACTCAAATTTTAGGTGCCCCAAAAGCCGAATTTACTGATCCAATAAAGGATGTTCATACTGCTCGATTACCAATAGCGGGTTGCGCGTGGGTTGATACTACTGAGGGAGTGGTATTGATTGATACAATAACAAGAGTTAATGTTGCCAAGGAAGTCTTTAAAAGAATTAAAGGGACGATTAAGTATATTATTTATACCCATGGACACGGTGATCATGTAGGAGGAGCTGCTGCCTTCTTAAATGATAATCCAGAAATAATCGCAAGTAAATATTTGCCAGATCGGTTGGATAAATATAAAATGCTTGCTCCTCACAGAGCCCATATCGGAGCGGTGCAATTCAATATCCCAGAAATTGTTGTAACTCCTGAATTTGTATATCCTACTAAAACATTTTTAGGGGATATGACAATAAAACTAGGAGATAAAACATTTGAGCTCCATTCTGTTAGAGCAGAAACCGACGATGCAGTATGGGTGTATGTCCCTGAGCTTAAGGCTGCATTTATAGGAGACCTGATCATTGCAGGTTTACCAAATGTAGGTAATCCATGGAAACCTACTCGCTTTGCTTTAGATTGGGCAAGAGCTTTAGAAGAAATAAGAGCTCTCAATCCTGAGCATATATTTTGTAATGGTGCTGGGTATTACTATGCAGGGAAAAAAGCGTTAAAAATTTTAGATTATAACATAGAAGCAATCCATTCGCTTCATGATCAAGTGGTCGAACATATCAATAAAGGAACTCATATTACTGAAATGATTCATAAAATAAAACTACCAGATCACCTGATAAATAATCCATATTTAAGACCTTTATATTCGAGAACAGAATTTTTTGTGTTTAATGTATATCGATGGTATCATGGCTATTTTGATGATAATATTGCCCATCTCTTACCTCGACCAGAAAAAGAAGTCATGGGGGAACTTAATAGGCTTATAGGAGACCCTGAGAAAATCTTAAAAAGAGCTAAAGAACTCTTGGAACAAAATCAAGCACAATTAGCCCTGCAAATCTTAGATGTTCTAATTCAAGCAAATCCTGAAAATAGTGATGCACGGAAATTAAGGATTGAACTTTTAAAAAACTTAGGTGCGGGAGATTATTGTTTAATGTCTCGTAATGCCTGGGTTTATTTCATTAATAAAGATAAGGAGTTTCTCAAAAATAAGGAAGAACTATAGATTATAATTGTATATTAAATTAGTGAATGAAAATCAGCCAACAAAAGAACTCTAATCAATATCCTAAAGAAATAATTACTATAGAGAAACTAACGGAGGACTCTCTTGAAGAAATGGTAATACCAACAGTTGTAAATAATGAGTTTGAAGAGATAGCAGTTCAAACGGCTATTTCCTTCATGAATAGTTTTAATGCGCAAGATAATCGTGGATGTTCTAATGCATGTAATTTCCCACATGCTCGAGTTGGGAAAGATGGGAAGCTAGTCGTCACAGAAAATCCTCCAATTCAGAATGATGGTTTTTTCGAATGGTTTATAAATTTTTACAAGTGGAATCATAGTTGTTGGGATTATCGTCAAGTGATTCAAAGTGATCCAAATAAAGTACATCTCCAGGTTCAATTTTCACGATACAGAGCTGACGGGAGCAAAATTGGGGTTTTCCCGTCTCTTTGGATTATTACTAATCAGGAGGGGCATTGGGGTATAAAAATGCGTTCCAGTTTTGCTCCTTAATTAAATAACAAAGGAAAATGTGAAAATCAGTTGATTTAATTCTTATTTTTAATTTAAATTAATAACATTAAACTGGATAATACATAGAAAAAAAGGAATAGATTATGATTGAATTAAGTTCTAAAAAATATTACAATAGAGTTTTCGGATCTTGGTTAGGGAGAGTTGCAGGGGATTTTGTAGGTGTACCAGTTGAAGCATGGCCTTACGAATCTATTTTGAAAAAATATGGTAATATCACAGATTATCCTGAACCTGTAAATCTAAATCATGTTAATGATGACGAAATGTATGAAATCGTTGCGTTACTCGCTATGGAAAAATATGGTATAAACTTAACTTCTCAACAACTTGGTCAAGAATGGCTAAATCTTCTCAGTAGAAAGGATAATATTTTTACTGCTGAAAAAATTGCTTATGATAACCTTGAAGCAGGAATTATACCACCAAAATCAGGCATTCTTAATAATTTCTATTATGATTTCATAGGTGCCCAAATGCGAGCAGATATTTGGGGACTAATTGCTCCAGGATGCCCAGAAATAGCTAAAAAATACGCACAAATGGATGGATGTATTTCTCATGCAGGAGTTGGGATAGAAGGAGAAGTTTTCCTTGCTGTCTTAATATCTCAAGCATTTTTTGAGTTAGATATAAGGAAGAACATTAATAATGCCCTCAAATTCGTCCCCCCTGAAAAGGATAGTTTATTTACTCAAATAGTACTAAAAGCAATTGATATCTATGAGAATAATAAAACTGATTTCAGGGATGCAAGACAAATTTTAATAAATGAATATTGGATAAAAGAAATGGTAAGTAAAGTGATTAGATCATCTCTGGTTTTCAAAAGAGATTTTGTACGATCTTTAGTGATTAATTCTGGGATGGGGAGGATCCATACATTACCAAATATCGGCATAATAATATTATCTCTTCTATATGGTGCTCAAGATACAGAGGATCCATTTGGTCGCTCTATCTGTATCGCCGCGATGATGGGATATGATACTGATTGTAATTGTGGAAATATTGGAGCGATCCTCGGTACTCAATTAGGTGTTGATAAAATTCCTTCAAAATGGAAGGACCCCCTACAAGATACTTTTTCTACCTACGTAAAGGGCTATGAAAAATGGAAAATTTCTGATTTAGCATTAAGGGTAGCTAATATTGGGAAATTAGTAATAAAAGAAAAGTGTCAGAAAAAAGTAATACTTATTGAATGATTTATTCTAAATGGATATTCAATAATCTAATAATATCATCAACATTTACAGACCTTAAATCACTTACAATCAAATCAGCAGCAAGAAGATCAACATTACAATGTGTAGTTCTTAAAGCTATTACAGACATACCAGCACGCTTAGCTGCCTCAATACCCACTGGTGCATCTTCGATTACAATACAATTTTTAGGATCTAATTTTAACTTTTCAGCTGCAATTAAAAAAACATCAGGTTCTGGCTTACTTTTTTCCACTTCAGCAGCAGTTATAATAACATCGAACGTTAAATTTAAGGTTGTTACCACTAATTCAACATTTTCAGGAGGGCCACTTGAACCGATTGCTAATTTAAATTTTTTATCTTTAAGATCGTTCACCAAATTTAAGACTCCTGGTAATGGTTCTAACTTATCTCGTACCATTTCACGATAATATTGTTCTTTTAAACCTGCCCACTTTTCGACAAGATGTTGTTCAACTTTAGAACCTACTAACTTTCGAGTAATTGGTACACTTTGTTGACCGAATGTTAAATAAAAGAATTTTTTTGTAAACTTTTTTCCTATTTCCTTAGCCATTTTGAGCCAGCTTTCGAAATGAAAAGGTCCAGTATCTACTAAAACGCCATCGACATCAAAAATTACACCATAATCTTGAAACATAGTTTTAACTTTAGTGAATAATTAAGTAAGTAATATAGAGAATTAATTATTATTAGAAATTAATTCTTAATAAAATCATCCAAGGTCCGGTAGTCTAGTTTGGATAGGGCGCTGGCTTGCGGAGCCAGATATCGAGGGTTCAAATCCCCCCCGGACCATATTTATAATTCATTAATCATATCTAATTTTTAATTTAATCAATGAAATTTAAGATCTCTGATATATCCTTCACTTTTATATAATTACGGACGTTAATCTCCTTTTCAAACGGGAACTTGTATTTCCTATCTAATAAAATAGCTTTTAGATTTGCTCTATGAGCCCCAGTAATATCAGCATATTCATCTCCACACATT
>JAHQWY010000377.1 GCA_029856445.1 Promethearchaeia archaeon | reverse complement strand
ATAAAACAGAATCAATGCACGGTGCAGGTTCACCTATGGCACAACGAATAATGATTTCAAGGCAATCAGATTTACAAGAGAAAAAAAATTTAGTTAAAAAGATATTGGATCTAGAATAATTCTCAGACTTTTATATAAAATAAAGCTAATATTTTCTTTTTTCAATTATAAATTTAAAAGAAGGTTGGTTCTCCTCTTTCAAAACTTTTCTCTGGTGGTTTCATTTTAGATGTCTTTTCTGGAGGTAATATTTCGACTAATTCATATTGAGATGTTCCTTTTCCTAATTTCTCAATGAACCTAACAGCTTTATAAGGATCCTTATAATGTCCATGAAACTCATAATGATACTTTACTTGTTAGTTTTCTAAAGATTTATACTCAAAATTATTCATTGAAATTGAATTTGGGTATTATTAATTATACCATAATTATTTTAATTTTCAATAATTCTATTATAATAACACGTACGAAAAATAATAAAAAATAAGAAAGTAAAATTTGTTATGGCACGCTGTCCAGAATGTGGGGGCTTTATGAAATACCAATCAGCTATTAAACAAATAGTTTGCCAATCATGTGGATTATCCTTAACACGGCATGAACTCGATAGATATTGGAAAAAAGTAAGGAATGAAAATATTAATGATTTAGATGAATCCCAACGCAAAAAAGATCGACGTAAAGAATGGTTGGATTGGTATTCCGCTTCCAAGGATTCAAAAGAAAGAGATTATTAAGAAAATATACAATTAACAATTTCTTAATTATAAGAGAAATATATTAAGGTTTAGAAAATTCGATTTAATTCTTGTTTTTATCATATATTAAGTTTTTTTTAACTTGGGAACTTCCTTTCAAAAATATCTTCTAACAATTCAACTAATTTTCTGGTTGGAATATCTAGTAGAGTTATTTCAAGATGTCTTCCACGTGTAGCATCTTCAATTCTTACAGTTTTAGAAGCTATAATTTTAAGTTGGTTAAGCTGACGAACATATTTTCTAAAACTCATTTTTACGTGAGGTTCGACAGAATACCCCTCACATATAGCTTGATATTCTTCATATGCATCATCTACTAATGCAAAAGGAGTGTCATTATTTATTAGCGTTCTTACAATTCCGTATAATGCCAAGAGTTCTTGATCTTTTAAACTATCAATAATATCTGCCCTAAATGTTGGGTATACATCATCAGAAGCTTCTCTGATAATATCAGCTGTAATTTGATCTAGACCTTCTTTATCACAATATAGTCCACTTTTTCGAAGAATCTCAATTCCATGTCTCATATTTTGATTTTCTACTACAATCTGAGCGACCATTGTTATAAGATCTTCATCAATTATATATTCTCTAAAAGCAATATCGCTTCTATATGTCAATATTTTTACGGCTTCTTCGAAATTGTAAGGTTCAAGGGGGATTTTCTCATTAAGTCTACTTAAAACTCTCTCATTTTCTATACGCATCCAATCTGTACCTCTACAAATGAGTAAAATGGAGAGTTTCGCATTTTGATGTCCAAATGTTTCAGCTATATTTAGGAAAGCTAAAACTTCATCTGTTTTCAATAGATGAACTTCATCAATAATTAACAACATATAACCATTATCTCGAATTAATTTGGTAAGAATTAATTTTAATGCCTCGTCGTCAGAATATCCACGTCCTGAACCATGAGTATATTTCGCTAACAATTCTCTTATGATTTTGCTTTTAGATCTAAAATTTATACAATCAAAATACTCAATAAAAATCTTAACATCTCTTTCTAAAGCAATTGTTCTAAAATTTTTGCCAAAAAAGCGAGCAGTACAAGTTTTACCAACACCTCCTTTACCCAATATGAGACAGTTAATTGATGGTTGCTCTTCTTCTTCTAAAATCCTTCGATAATTAACTATTAATGTATTAAGAGCATCATCCCGACAGTATAATTTTTCTGGAACCCAACTTTTATCGAGAGTATTTAGTTGTCTAAAAACAGATTTTCTTCCGAATTGTTTTCTAAATGCATCCTCGTCCATAATAAATCGAAAAAGGTGATTTTAATTAGTATTGTATAAATATTATTGGTACAAATTAAGTATAAAGTTTGTTATACTTATGAACTTATTTTCTTTCTTTTATAAAATTAATTCTAAAATAATAGATAATATCGTCTAAAATTTATCAGAATAATTCAGTGGATGCATCATACTATATGATTGTTTTAGTTTTGTTATATCATTTTTAGCATATATCCGTGTAGTATTTGGGCTTGAATGACCCAATATGTCCTGTAATTCGCTTATATCCATTCCCGAACGTCTAAGATGGGTAGCTCCAGTATGTCTAAACACATGAGGTGTAATAATCTTCGAATCTGGAAATCCACATGTGTCTTTTATATATTTAATATCTGCCTGAACGACTCGAGGGCTTAATTTCTGATTTCTTGTATTTACTAATAAGTATTCTTCAGGATCATATGATATACGGTTATTAAGAGATTCATTAAATATTTCTAAAGTCCTTTTGTCTACAGGAACGATTCTTTCTTTATTACCCTTACCACGTAGACGTATATATCCCTTTTCAAAATCTATATCTTTTATTCTAATGTTGCATAATTCACTTACTCGTGCCATGGTAGAATATAATAGTCTAACGATTAAGTAATAGCGTTGACTCTTCCTTGAATTAAAAAATGTTCGATCCCTTAATTTTTTAAAGATAACATTAATATCAGAGATATTGAGAAATTTAGGTAAACTCTCCTCTAATTTAATCTTTGGAGACTTAATTGTACTCATCGGATTTCTTTCAATAAACTCGTTAAGAGTTAAGAATTTGAAATAAGAACGTAGTGAAGCTATTTTCCGACCAATCCCCTTTTTTGAATACCCCAAATCTTTAATTTTTTTTAGAAATAACCGTATTCGCTGTCTAACCGTTGGAGAACTCATATCGATATCCCCAACTAGGTTGATAAATTTTGCGAGATCATATCTATATGCTTTAATTGTTGAAGCAGCACATCCTTCTTCTACTTCTTTTGAGATCAAAAAATCCTCAATGAAATATGAGAACTTACACCCTACCATAATGAATACAGTATGATCGTGATATTACATAATTTAGTGTAATATCCTAATAATATGATAAAAGAGGTCATTTCTTTTTCAAAAGGTATTTTTTATCCATTTAGATATTGTAAAGAAAAAGTAAGATTATAAGTGAAAAAAATGTAGGAATTATTAAACTAAATGTTAATAAGCTCTGTGACACTCTAATAGCTTCTTTAAGAGTATTAATTATTGCATTAAAGTATTCTGGATTACCCCAGATCTTCACGTTGCGTTCTATTGAGTCATGATAATAAAACTCAACGGGTTCCAAATTCTTTTCAGCTTCTTGGATTAAACGATCTAATTTTTCTAAAATTACATTAATTTTTATTTTATCTCCAATAGGAGAATAACCTCTAGCCGAAAATTGTCTTGCTACAGTATGTGAATCAGAAG
>JAHQWY010000376.1 GCA_029856445.1 Promethearchaeia archaeon | reverse complement strand
GTAATATAAGATGAGTTTTGATGAATTTGATGAGGATTTAAGTGAGGATAAACCTGTAAAATCGAAAACTCCAGCATCTAAGACACCTTCTGCAGGAAAGAAGCTAACTCTTTATTTCATGTCAACTATAGGTCCAGGGGAAAAGAAGGAAAAATTGACAGTAAACGATGGAAACTATGTCGAAGATATAAAAAATACATTAGGAAATCTTTATGGACTTGATCCTAATGACTTCCACTTATCTACCGGTGGAGTTACCATGGATGAAAATAGTACTTTAAAAGATTATGGAGTAAATAATGGTGATGATATCCTATTAATTCCAGCAAGTACTGCTGGTTGAAGATTGCCCTTTTTTTAATGATAAGTAACTTAAAAAGAAATAATTTTTTTTTCCTAATTTTTTGAAATATTTAAAATTTTTAGTATCTTAAATTTATTCTATAGATTTCCTATAAATTTTAACGAAGGGTAAGTAAATATGGAAGAAAGTTTAGTATTGAATGAAGGCGATACAAAAATTTATCGAGAACTTCAACAACATCTGGATGAATTACCTATTGGATATCCCCCAACTAGGTCAGGTATAGACCTCAAATTATTAACTTACTATTTTACCCCTGAAGAGGCAAAAATTGCAGCAAGATTGAAGTATAAATTTCCTTTAAAATCTCTCGAGACGTTAGAGGACATTTATGATAATGTTAAAGATTTAGATATAACTAAGGAAAAACTCGAAATTTCTTTAGATAATATGGTTAAAAAGGGATCACTCTTTTTTAGGGAAGAAAATGGCAAAAAATATTACGCAAATGATATACTTGTCTTAGGTTTGTATGAACATAAAGTCAATAAACTAACAAAAGATTTTCTAGATACATTTAACCAATATCTCATTGAAGCGTTTGCTCAAGAATTTTTAAGTACAAACATTTCTCAATTTCGAATAGTTCCTGTAGAGCAGAGTATTACACGAGAACATCATATCCCTACCTATGACGAGCTTACAAAAATCATTGAAGATTTAGAAGGTCCTATTTGTGTGCAGAATTGTATCTGCCGTCAGGCAAATGATTTAATGGATAATCCTTGTAAGAAAACCGATTTACGTGAAAATTGTATTGGTTTTGGGGAAATGGCACAATATTACATTAATAATGGATTTGGTAGAGAAATTAAGAAGGAAGAAGCACTCGAGATTTTGAGGAAAAATCAAGAAAATGGATTGGTATTCGAAGCAGGAAATGCTATCTCACCTCATTTTATCTGTAGTTGTTGTGGATGTTGTTGTGGCGTCTTACAATTCCTAAGACTACTGCCTAATACGGGAGAATTGTTACCGTCAAACCAATTTGCAGAAGTAGATTTAGAATTATGTTCAGGTTGTGGGACTTGTGTTGAACGTTGTCAAGTAAATGCCATAGAAATAAAAGAAGAAAAATCTAATATAAATGTTAAAAAGTGTATTGGATGCGGAAATTGTGTTGTGACATGTCCGGAAGAGGCACTGCATTTAGTTAAAAAAGATGAGGAGTTTAAACCTCCTCCAACACCAGAAGAACTTTATGAGAAAATTTTAGCTAAAAAGATTGAAATTAAAAGTCAAAAATGACAAAAAGAAGTACATAAAGAATTGAAATAATTATTTAGTTCTTTTTTATTTTTAAATGACCTATTTTTTATAATTTTTTAAAAACAACATTCTTTTTGTTTTAAGTTTATTCACGTAATAAAAAATTCAAAATAAATAAAATTTTAAACAAAATTTTAAGAAATTAAACTTTTATTGTTTCTTTCTCTTTTGAATCCAATGCTAATTTTTTCTTTTTCCTCCGAACCATCTCTACAAACGATTCTACGCGCGTAAGCAAGCCAGCTTCTCCCGAATGTTCGTCCATTGTGATTTCCAGAAAGGGTAAACCCACAACCTTCATATCTCGCATGATTAACTCAGAAATAAGACTATCTGGACCACATGCAAAACTTATAAGAAAAATAACACCATCAATCTCACTACGTCCTTTTGTTAGGAAATATCTAATAGATTGCATTATTTCCTCTTCATGCCTCCAATAGTTCCGAAGTCGTTTATTCACAATTACAGGTTCCTTAAAAATAGATTCGGGTAAATTTTCAATTGTTAACACCTCAACACCTTGATCCCGTAATTTTTTCTGGAAATCTAAATTAATAAATGTGTCAAAAATATTGTAGGCGTGTCCGAGAAGTAGAAACTTCAGATCTCCCTTATGCTTTCTCTTAGGTAAAGTAAAGGGTCTATTTCTTTCCACTAATCTTAAAGCGTGATTTACAGACGCTCCATCTCGTAAAAATTTATGATATTCATCGAAATACCTCTGTGCTTCCCTGTAAGCGTTGAGTGATTGATTTTGAGTTCGACCCAGCTCTTTCCCTAATTCAATGGCAGAAGTAGCTATGGGAAATTCCTTCACGTTCACTTCAAAATTTAAAATTTTTGGAACTCCAGGGAGGATTTTAATAATATCTGGAAGTGATAAGAATTTAGGACAAAAATATGCCTCCTTCACTTCAGCTACATATCTAGGGACAAAGATATAATCCAATTCAGGATGTTCCCTTACTAGTTTCAGTACTTGGCCATAATAAATCTTTACAGGAATGCAAAGTTCTCCAAATCCGTGAGTAACTCCTTCTTCTACTATCTTTTTATTAGTTGGAGGGCTTAAAATAAGTTCAACGCCCAATTCTTCAAGTATTTTCTTCCAGAATGGAAAATATCTGTAAAAATGAAGGGCTCTTGGGATCCCAACCTTAAATTTTTGTATACTTTTTTGATCACTTGTTTCCATCTGGTTATATCCTCGACTTTATTACACACCAGGAACATCGTAATAGAGTAATTCTCTAATCCGATCCATCATATTGACGGTTAATCTTTTGAGTTCATCATAATCTGGCATAGGCTTATCCCAATATTGCTTATGCTCCATAAAAGGTTTACCTGCCCTTATTATTTGACCCTTGTAAAAGTTTAACATCTTGGCTCTTTTTGGATAAGTATCCTCAGTGCCAGTGATTCCTATAGGGATTATCGGAGCTTTTGTTTGGATTGCTAATCGCATTGGTCCCGTATGTCCCTCTAATAATTGTCCATTCCCTGTATTTGTAGTACCCTCTGGATATGTAATAACAACCTTTCCTTCTTCAAGAAGTTTTCTTGCATATTCAAATGATTCGACATCGTGCATTCCACGTTTTAACGGGAAAGCATGGTGATCTCTAACCCACGCATTTACAACTGGAATCTTGAAAAGAGATTGTTTTGCCATCTGGTAGGCAACACGTCTTGGGGGATGATGTATAATACTTGCTGCTAAAATAAGGACATCCCATTCAGAATTATGACTTGGGCATATAAGCGCTGGACCTTCAGCAGGAATATATTTATCGAAATCAATTGCCCTATATGGCATCATTATATCAGACCAACCACAGACAAGATCACCTGAAAAGCATTGAACAACTCTCTGAAATTGCTC
>JAHQWY010000375.1 GCA_029856445.1 Promethearchaeia archaeon | reverse complement strand
GCAATAAGAGGAATTAAGGGGCGATAACAAAAAGGTTCAACAATTTCCCCTTTAAAAATAGAAAATATATCCCGCGACATCATTACGAAATAATCCCAATCGGCGAATCCTTCTCCCAAAGGAATATAACTTAAGCTAGGTAATAAACGTCCATTACTAATTGGGATGAAAATCCTTAAAACGAGGAGATACATAAAAAAAATTGTAAAAACAATAATTTCCACTCGATATTTTACAAAATTTTCTTTTTGTATTACACCTACCATTGATACTCTTCCATTTTATTATTTTTAAATCTTCATACCTCGGTGTTACTTCTGAAACTCTTTAAACTTTTATTAATGATGTCTTATAAGTTAAAAAATTGAATTTATGAAAAATTAAATGTCTTACTATTTCGTCTATAATGTAAACCAACAAATTTGTCACTTTTATTCTAAGTTTTAAATGAGGTTAATAATTTAAATTAATATTAGAAACCATTTTTATGAAATGGAGATCTTATTCAATATATAAAATGAAGTTATATTATATTGGGAATAATTACTGATACGAAACTATGAGTAAGGAAGAAAAAATAATCGGAGAAGGATTCTCTCAAGGAGCTAACTTATTAAAAGGTATTTTAGGTTGGGGTGTTATTCCTGTTCATTGGTACTATAGCCTTGCGTATATTACCTTTACTGTAAATATATTTTTGTTATTTTTTATAGAAATCGGGAAAATTGGTTTTGAGTCTATGATGTTTTTAAGTGGTATGTTTTTAACAATGGGTGTTTTAAGAGGAGAAGAGAGTAAAACTCATTCTTGGAAGAGTTGGTATAAAAAAAGATTGTTAAGAATATATCCAAACCTAATTTTAGCAATTTTAATTAATCTGTTTCTTTTCTTTTTTTTATTTGGGGAACAGTATAATATGAATACAATATTGCTTTGTCTTAGTGGATTACAATCAGTTCCAATTAATCCCGCTTTTTGGGGTATAGTAACTCATTATTGGTTTTTTACATTAATGATAAGTTGTTATTTGTTTTTCCCATTTTTTTATTATTTAATAAAAAAACAATTTAAGCTAATGGTTATTCTGAGTATTATCCTATATATTTGTTTTATTATTTTTTTTGATATATTTAATTCAATTTCACAATACATCATGTATGAGGGATTTGGACATGAATTGAATTTATGGTGGTATAGTTTACTTACACCAAGATATTTCTCTTTCTTTTTTGGGATGTTATTTGGATTTTGGATTATTAAAAATGAAAATAAAAAGATTAATATATTCCAAAATAGACGAAAAATTAAACTCATCTTGTTTATTTCGATAATTTTCTTTTTTCTTTTACATCTATATTTCCTATCTTACCTAATTCCAATAGGAACAAGAGGTTTCCTCAGTCCAAATACTTTTTATTCTAAATTAGCAAAAACTATAACATTCCCTTCGATGGGAATCTTATTAACGATTTTAACCCTCATGGTTTTTAATAATAAGCCAATAGTTAATCGTATCCTTGAGATTCCAGGGAAAGAAGTCTTTGAAATTGTATTATTTCACAGTATTCCATTAGCGTTAAATACATACATTATTTCTAATATAGGAACAATAACAAAATCCGATTTATGGGCTATTTCTCTTCCAATAATATACATCAGTTCCTTTATTCTGGCGTTTCCGTTTTATCGTCTTGGAGCATGGATAAAAAAGAAAAAAAATATTCATTCTATAATCTTAATTTTTGCTATTAGCTTCTTCGTGTATGGTGTAATCTCAAATCTTCTTTTTTTCTTTCATATTACTAAATTAAATGACTTTTTTTACATTACTTTATTTAATTCGATTCTTATAATTATAGTTATATCAACTAGTATTTATTTAATGAGACCTTAATTCATTGAATACATTTTGAATTCTATACTTCTAGATTACTCTTTTATAAAATATGACATAATTTCAAATTTTTAACCTGTAGAAAAACGTACGTTTAATAATATAGTTAGAAAAAGATTCATAAATCCTATTTAATCCTGAGGCACCTAAAAAAATCATAGGATAAAAACCTTGATGTATATATTTGGTTTCAGCAGCACCCAATAACATTTGGGAATATATTAAAACCATAAAAAGCCCGTATAGTTTAATCCATTTAACTAAAACATCCTTTTTATTAAAGAAACACAGAGCTAATAAGGTTATTCCCCATGAGCCAACAGTCCATTTCAATAATCTAAACTCGTATAAGATTTGATTTATTCTCTTCTCCACCCATTTCATTATCATACCAATTGAACCATAGTCATTACCTTCATACACTTGTATGTACCATACCATATAGGCTCTAGCATCTGCAATAAGGGGTTGCGGAATAACTATTGCCAGTATTATAAAATATGTTAATATACCGGGTATGATGTACAAAGCATTTATTAAAAAGGTATTTGTCTTCTCTTTTTCGTTTTCATTTGTACCTCTTTCCATATATTCATATATTAGGTATACTGGTATAGTAATAAGAATAAATTCTTTAACAAGTACCCCTAAAACAAGAGATATGGAATATAATTTCCTTTTAGAAGAGAAAATGCAATAAAAACAGCACATTAAAAAAAATAAGGTCATACTATCCACATTATAGACTTCATAAAAAAGGGCATGAAAAAAAGCATATTCTGGAAATAATTCAATACCTGCTGTTGGAATATAGTTTAAATAACAAAATACAAAAAGACCAAATATTGAGATGCTCTTATTGAATTTTAGTCTCAATGTAAAATAAAGGAAAACACCAGTAAAATATATTGCAAAGAAGTTAATTAATGAATAGTTAGTTTCTAAATCAAATGGCAATAATCCTCCAATAAGTGGCACTAAAGGTCTATAACAAAAAGGTTTAATAATTTGACTTTTAAAAATTAAAAATATATCCTGCGACATTCTTGCATAATAATCCCAATCTATAACCCATTTCCCAATGGGATATCCCCATCCTTGGAAAATTGGGATGGTCATCCTAACGACTAATAAATAAAAGAAGAAAATCGAAAAAATAACAATTTCTACTTTATATTTTATGATTTTTTCTTTATACATCATCAGATCTTCTTTTCTTTTTTTCAATTATAAATTCACATATTCTATTTAAACCTGAAATTGACAGAAATATCATTGGGAAAAATCCATAATATATTGGACGTGTTCTAGCAAATCCTAAGAATAGCTGCAGGTAAATTAGAACCATGAAAATACCATATAATTTAATCCAATCAAAAATAACTCTTTTTTTATTAAAACCAAATAATAGAAAAGTATGGATTCCCCAAATACCAAGTGTATATTGCATAAATCCGTACCCTTGAGCTAATTCTTCAAGTCTAAGGTCAATAAAGATTAGAATCATTTGAATTGAAAAATAATCATTACCTTGATACAAATTTGACCAATAATAGTAATTATTAATAGAATCAGGAATAATGATGATGCGTAATAAAATAAATATTGCAACACCGGGGAGTATATAT
>JAHQWY010000374.1 GCA_029856445.1 Promethearchaeia archaeon | reverse complement strand
TTGATTGCTGTATTCAGTGGCAATCCAACCAGCAGAACGTTGAATATTACATATTCTTATTTCATCTAATAACCCATATAAATCATAGTCCGAATTAGGCGCCAGAAGAGGATTATCACTATTTAAATTACCGATACTTGTTATATCAGTTCCAGACCCTTCTTGTAATCCATTTTTAAAGATTCGGATACGGTTTGAGGCTCTATCAACAACTCCAGTTAGGTATATCCAATCACCAATATCAGTGCTAATATCTATATGAGGTGATTCTCCAATATTATCGCTATCATCACAAATGCGAAAGGAGATTGATGATACATCCCAACTTGTTTCAAAATCATATCCCACGTCAGTACTAGTTGTGGCGCCTTTATGTATAGGTACTTGATACCAATTATATTCATCAGTGGTAATATTTAACCAAAAACTAATAGTAAAACTTCCTGTTCCGAAATCTAAATGTCCATCGGTAGGGTCACCAAAATTAATCTCATCGTCATCTCCAAAACTATATGCTCCATCAGCTTTTCCTGGTGCATTCCTAGTTACACTTTCAAAGATTGTACCAGATGTATTGTAAGATGTAGAATCCAGAACGTCTCCTGAAGATTCCGAGAGATGCCATACTCCATTATATTGATCACTCCAAACTCCAGTCGGATTTTGTCGAGAACTCATGGTAGCATTCCCGTAATACAGGTATATAATTGTATTATTGACCGTTGAGAGACTCGGAATACGAACCCAAGCAACTAATTTTGCATAGGTTTCATCATAAGATTTATTAAAATATTCTATTTCATGATCTAGCCAATCAGTATCATTAGCAAATGCAATATCATTCCCATTTGGTTGATTGACATGATCATGCAGATCTGAGTCCAATATCGAGATTAAAACAGGAAAATTTACATAACTCCCAAAACCAGGAACACTTTCATTATTAATTGTAATTATTTTATAATATTCAAAAAAGTTAATATTAGGAGGATTACCTGAAGATGCCTGGGGAATAAAAGGTTCCTCTCCATTTTTATTATCGAATTTTTCATTGTTATCATATAGATCAAATCTAGTAGGGATTAAAATGATAATAGTTGAAGAAAGAAAAAAGAATATGAAAACAACTAAAAATAATTTATTCAATCTTTTAAAACAATATTTTCCGATCATAAAACTCATAATTATAATTTGATTGAAAAAATGAAATTCAAAATCACACTTCCTATCATTTTATAGCTGAATAATAACTAATAGGAAATATATACTCTTATTTAACTATTACATGAATGTCTATTTATATAAATTTATCTCAAACTTTGGGAACACAGTTCAAATTGCCGTAATTCAAATGTTAATTAATAATCACTTTCTAAAGTTCGATTAGTTTTGTAATATCTGGATATTATGTATATTAATTCCTGCGTTAAGAAAAAACGGGGTAAATTTTATATTTTAAACCTCTTTTTATGCTATCAAAAGGATCAAGGGAGTTAATCTGAAAGATTTTAAAAATACTGACGAGAGTACAAATAAGCCCATGTCGACAATTTATTTTACCGAAGATCATGATAGAAAAAGATTTGTTGCATCATTACTATCTAGGTTAAGAATTAATATTGAAGGAAAAGTGCTCATAAAAATAAACCTTGTTTCGTATAATCCATACCCTACTACGACTCATCCTGAAATGATTGAAGCCGTGTATGATCAAATCAAATCTACTGCTTCGGAAATTATTTGTGGAGATGGTCATGGTGTAGATGTATCTTCAAAAAAAATTGAAAATCATCCAATTATAGAAAAATGTAAGGAATTGGGTATTTCTTTTATAAATTTCTATGAACATTCCTTTAAAAAGATAAAAACTCCTCGAAACTTTTCATTAAAAGTCTCTGAAATCCCATTTCAGCAGGATTTTATAATTTCTCTTCCAATTTTAAAGGATCATTTTCTTGTAAATCTTACTAATGCTTTGAAAGATAAATTTGGATACTTATCAAAGACAGAACGTGTAAAAATGCACACTAAGGTTAAAAATATTAATAAAGGTATTGCAGAATTAAATGCCGTACTAAAATCCAATTTAATTATTTGTGATGCATTGAATGTTTTGGTAAAGGCTCAAGAATTTCGACATGGGGGAATAGAAAAACATCTGGGTTCTCTTTTTGCAGGAACCGATCCTGTAGCCTTAGATTACTTCGGTTTTAAGCTATTGCACCCAATTTCAGTAAAATTAAAAAATATAGATAATCCACTACAAATTAAATATATAAAATATGCTTTAGATTATGGGATTGGGTTTAAAGATTACAATTTGGAAGAAATTTAAAAAAAATCATCTTTAGAAAAATCTTTTTTATCACATTTCATTTGTTCATTTCTTTTAAGTTATAGTATTAATTTATTTGGTTGCTTGAGAAAAATATTTATCACGATAATTTATCAATAGTTCTTTCACATGTTTTAGATTATATACCCAAGAACTGGTGATTTGATAAGTTTTTTTTCCTTTAGTCTGGATAACAAGCTTTTTAATAAGCACTTTTGTTGCAGGTTCCTTCCATATAAATGTATCTCCTATTTCTAAATTTTCAATATCTTCAAAAGGTATATATCTTCTTTTCCATAATTTAAAAAGACTCATCTCTCTTATAACGACACCTTTTTCATAAATAATAAGGAATGATAAAAAATATCGAATGCTAAAGAGTATTAATGGTGATACAACTAGACTTAATATACCTTCAACTATTAGGAAAATAAAGAATGAATCTTTTATAGTAAGCGTGGTTAAAAAAAAGAGAAAGAAAAATATGGGAGTTAGGAATATAAATACTATAAAGCTAATAATTATATATTTTTCCAATTTAATAGAAGGATCTAATTGACTTCTCCAAAGTTCCAAGCCATAACTTGCTTTATTGATAGAGCCCATTATTTAAGCTAAAATTGTTTCTTCTCGTTTAATTTTTATAGTTGTTTTGATAAATAAATTTTATTTTTATTATGTATATTATCAGATATTTGTAAAGAAAAAACATTTTAATTTCTCAAATGCTGATTTTTGCTAATACTTTAATGATTTTGAATCTAACAATTTGCAGCTATAATCTACATTTATTCTTGGCTTTTAAAAAAATAATGCATTAAGAAGTTAAAAATAAAAGATAAAAAATCTCTTGTATCATAAGATTTTACTTCTATGATAAAAGAAAGCCACATATATGACAATTTTTCCTATTACCAATTATGATTTCATTGCATATGGGGCAGATATTCACTGTTATGATATCGTCATTTTCAATAATTTCTGAATTACTCTTTTTTGACTCAACTATAGTTCTAACCTCTGCAACCATTGGATCCTCAGCTTTGATAATCTTAAGATCAATTTTAGATTCCAATTTTTTTAAATAATCATCGATATTTTTTTTATTGATGTTATTTAATTTTATAATTGGAGGAATTACCCCAATTTGAACATCAAATACAAAATCCTTATCAAGTTTCAATAAATAA
>JAHQWY010000373.1 GCA_029856445.1 Promethearchaeia archaeon | reverse complement strand
CTCTAAACAGTAACTTTCAATTGTTTGAAAACATATATGAGGGAAGCATTATTTTACATCTTAATTCTTTGGGAACGGTTTAAAGTTATGGAAATATCGACTAAAGCTCAAGACAAAAATAATTTTGCAAATTACTCATCAGTAGCTTACCGAGTATGGCCAGTATTTTTACTTGCGTTTATAAGATTATTTTATGTTTCTATATTTGAAAGAGCTTTATCAAATTATCTTTATTTTGTCATAGATATAAGCGAGAGCACTTTAGGTTTTATATCTTCAGCGGGAGCAATTACTTATATTTTCGCTCCACTATTAGGCCAATTCCTTACTAATAAATATTTAGGCATTCGAAGTGCTCTTATATTGACATCCCTAGTTACCCCAATTTTAACAGGAGCTCAAATATTATACCCAGAGGCGTGGTTTTTGATTACCTGTCGTATTTTATTAGGTTTATCATTAGGTCTATTTTGGCCAAACTGCCTTAGTTTATTGAGTAAATGGCAAAAAGTAAGTAGTATTGAAAAATCTAAAAAAAATTTTACGTTTTTTAATTTCTCGTGGAATTTTGGATTTATTTTCGGACTTCTTATAGGTTTTTCATGGGCTTTATCTATTGGTGATTTATTCGCTATGATAATTTCTTGGAGTTTTTCGATATTGTTAATTCCTATTAGTTTCTTCTTAAAGACGGAGGAAAAATTGGTAATTTTAGAAGATAAGGTAATATATCAAACCGAAGATCCTCTCTCTCATTTAGATATTGAAGAAGATTTAGTTATAAATTCCCAGACACCAATGATAATATATCCTATCCTATTTTCTTGGTTGAGTATTATGTTTTTGGCAACATCTAAATCTATTTTTATATTTGGGTATCCAATTCTTTTAAAATATTTTATCTCCTCTCATACCCCTACTTGGCTTACTTATCTTGTCCAAGGTGGAGTTCAATTCACCCAACTTATAGGACTAACTTGGATCAATTCAATGAAAACCTATAACAGAAAAATTGCTTCTCTTTTGGGTGTGACCATGGTTGTCGTAACTGCTCTATTAATTATTTTATTTGGAAATATATGGCTTATTTCAATCGTAATCGCTTCGGTTGGTCTTTTCTTAGGATTTATACATGGTGTGGGGATGAAAATTATGCTTGAATATGGTACAGTAAAAAATACTTCTAAGTATTCAACAATTAATGAGATCCTAATAGGTATTGGATTTGGGATAACACCAATTGTCTCTGGTTTTGTCGTTGAGATCCAAATTTATGCTATTCATGGATTTATAATTGTATTCGGAATTTTCGCTTTAATTTGTTTAATCTATCTTTCACGTTATATTAAAAGATCCCTATTTTCATAGTTTTTACAAAAAAAATGCAAGAATTTGATAAATTAGATAGGAAAATTAGGAATATCTCTTTACTAATAATTTTTATAGGTATAGTTTTTTTGACTATTTGGATTATAAGCTTTCTATACTCTCCAGATAATGCCTCTCCTTTATTAATGTCTTTAGGACTAGCATTACTACTGGGGGGAATTCTATTATTTACAAGGATAGAATATATTATTTTTATGAAAAAACGTTTTTAGAATTGGTATATTTTTAAAGTTATTTAGTGATCTCCAAAGAATTCTTCTAAAATTGATACTATATAGATATTTTTTATAAAAAATAATAATTAGAATTATTTGTAAAGAAGTTTAGATCTCCATATTGTATACAAAATCTTATATACTTGACTTAAGTGAATTATTTAAATGATATCAGATGTAATTTCTGAAGATAAGACCAAAGCTTTTCTTTTTTGTAATGAAGCTATTGTACGAGCAGCTCTCGAATCAGATGTAAAAGTTGTCGCATTTTATCCAGGATCTCCTGTATCAGAAATTTTAGATACATTTTATCAAATATCAGATAAATTTGACATAAAAATGGAAATTGCGATAAATGAAAAAGTTGCTCTTGAAATTGTAGCTGGTGCTTCTATGGGAGGTCAAAGATCTTTAACAGCCATGAAAAGTGTAGGATTAAATGTTGCTTCTGATATTTTTTTCAGTTTAGGATACACTGGAATAAATAAAGGATGTGCATTAGTATTTGCTGATGACCCATTTTGTCATTCTTCTCAAAGTGAAGAAGACGGACGCTTTTTTGCTTCAAATGCTTATATTCCTATGTTAGAACCTTCCGATCCTGTCGAAGCTAAGGAAATGGTAAAACAAGCATTTGAGATCTCAGAAAAGTTCCAAACTGTTGTCTTAATAAGAACGACAACTCGAATAAACCATCAATCCACTATTGTACCCTTAGAGCCACTAAAAAGAATGGAGTTTAAAGCATCCAGTTTTAGGGAAGTGAATAAAAAATATTCAACCGTAGGCTCTAAAGCGAGAGAATATAAACTAAAAATGCTAGAGCGAAGAAATAATATCAGAAATGATTTCGAAGAATCTCATTTTAATTCAATAATTGAAGGATATTCTAATTTTGGAGTAATAACTTCAGGAGTTTCATATAATTATGTATTAGAAGTATGCAACAAACTTGATATTAGACCACCTATTTTGAAATTAGGTACTACATACCCTCTTCCTGAAAAACTCATTAGTAAATTTATAAAAAAACTGAAGGGCGTAATAATAGTCGAAGAATTATCACCTTATCTTGAATTAAATGTAAAAAGTCTGGCAAAAGAAGTAAATCCTAGCATTAAAATAATTGGAAAGAAATCTGGGCACTTTAGCGAAGCTTTTGAATATAATATACCAATTGTTTTTAATGTATTTAGAGAAATCTATAACATTAAAAGCGATATCAATTATAATTCCCTCTTAGAAAATAGAAATAAATTAAAATCCATATTACCTACCAGAATTCCTGTATTTTGTCCCGGCTGTCCACATCGAGCAACTTTCTGGGCATTGAGTAGAGCTATAAGTGGAAAATCTAATGAAATAGCATTCATGAATGACATCGGATGCTACTCAATGCTCCTACTGAATAACGATATTTATTCAAAACTGAATCCTGATGATTTATTATTGGCCATGGGTGCAACATTAGGAACAGGTAGTGGGATATCACTAGCTTCTAAAGAGAAAGTAATTTCGGTAATCGGTGATAGTACTTTCTTTCATGCAGGTCTACCAGGGATGGTAAATATTTGTCACAATAACGAAGATGTTATAGTAATAGTTCTCGATAATTCGGTGACCGCTATGACTGGTCAACAAATGAATCCTGGATCTGATTATGGACCAACAGCAATTCCTAAAAATAAAATTCAAATTGAAAATGTACTAAAAGGGATAGGTTTTAAAGACATTATTATTAATGATTGTTTTGATGCAAAAAATTGTATACCCTCATTTAAAGATGCGATGCAGAAAAAAGGACCCACTATTATTATATCTCGGGGACCATGTGCTTTGTGGAACGATCGAAATAAGAGAAAAAGAGGGGAAAAAATCCAACCTTATTATGTAGATCAAGATATTTGTCGTAAATGTCATAC
>JAHQWY010000058.1 GCA_029856445.1 Promethearchaeia archaeon | reverse complement strand
GACGCGATTTTATATAACCTTACATTAGCAGCTTTTGAATCAGGAGTTGTAAAGCATATGGTTTTAAGTGAACCAAAAAGTAAAAAACCTCCAGTGGCATTTCCAGTAGTAGTAGATAATGCAAAAGATGCTAAGAAATATATTCCAACTGCCACAATGGATAATGCAGGGCCTTTAATTACTGGTATTGGTACCGCTTATAAAGATTATAAACGAGATATAGGAATAATTGCAAATCCATGTCACTTGCAAGGACTAGCAAAAATACTCACGAGTGATTTCAATACTGGAGCAGAAAGAACTTCATTACGCATTGCTTATGCGTGTTCCTCTGGAGGTATGACCGCATGTAAATATTGTACTGATTTTTCTGGAGAATTTTCTGATATTTCTTATTCACCGTGGGGTGCTCCAAAAGGTTCTGGTGAGGCATTTTTAATAATAAGAACTGATACAGGTCAAAAAGTAGTCGATGCTGCTGTTAAAAAGAAACTGATTGAAATTACTGATCCAAATCCTGATTTGTCTGAAATGAAGAAATTTTTAAATAAAAAACGTAAAAAGAATTTCTTAACTCTACTTGGTAAAGATTTAATTACTGCTAAATATTTAAATCTTAATGTTGACGACTTAAAAGATATTCTAGAAGAATAAATTATATTTTTATTTCTATTTCTTTTTATTTTTATCTTCCGCAAAGAATTGGACTTTTACATACATATATGTCACGTTATTTTCTAAATTCACCTTCAGATATTAATTTACTTCGAATTCCCGCATTTTCATCATTGGAATAAATTTCTTTTGAAATTTAAATATCAAGCCAATTTTATCTTATTAGTGAGCAAAAAATTATTTACAGTTAAAGTCTATAATATTATTAACAATTTTTTTAAACAAAACTTTGTAATGGAATAATGGCATCGCGAAAATTAGTGTTCAAAGTTTGTGTCGTAGGGGATGGTGGGATAGGTAAGAGCACCATGGTGCAGAGATTAATAACTGGACTATTCATTTCACAAAAGATAACAATTGGAACAGATCTCGCGACTTGGGACACCCCAATCAACGATTTAGAAACGGTAAGGCTTCAAATTTGGGATTTCGCAGGGGAAAGGCGATTCAGAATTTTTTTACCTAATTACGCACGCGGAGCAGTAGGGTGTCTTTTATGTTACGATATTACCCGTCGAACAAGTTTCGATAATTTGGAAGAATGGTATAATATTGTAAAAAGTAATGCCGTGAATCCCGTATTTATTCTTGTTGGAGAAAAGTTAGATTTAGCAGATGTACGACGAAGTGTGGAAATCGAACACGCAGAGGAATTTAAAGAAAAATATAGAATAGACCGATTTTTCGAAACATCATCAAAAAGTGGAGTAAATAATAAGAAGATATTTAAAACCCTAACTCAACTAATTTTGGAAAGACGAGAAAAAGAAATAGGAAGGGAACAAGAACTAATAAAATAGTTTCTATTACTCATTCACACTTTCCAAATTAAAGCGTAAAAAATTTTTGATTTACTCTATATATTTTTCAAGAGGTTTTTAAACAATATTTAATAAGTCTCTAAATTTATTATCAAGTGCCTTAAGGTGCTCGATTATAATAGTTTGAATATTCTTAGGTAATTGTGTCAGAATTTTATCCAACTGTTTTATGGTAAAATTGCTAACATCTCGATAAGTCAAAATCAGAGAAAAGATTGCAAAAAGAGGTGAAAATAGCAGTATAAGATAAGTGAGAGAGAAAATGATCATTGGATCCGAACCTGCACTTCCAGTTCCAGGAAGATTTAGTTCAATTATAAAGGGAGAATCTTGTTTTAAAGTAAAAATCAAAATAGTATTCAAACTATTTAGAGTAATGAAGAGAATTAGGTTAGTTAAGACAATTAATTTAAAATTTTTTATTTTTAGAAATGAGACAATAGAATCATAAGTTTGGGGATTTTCTTTACCAAATTTGCGAATTTTAATTTCTACTTTTGAATATTTCCATAGATCCACAAAAATCCAGAGAAATCCAAATGTATATAGAAATATAAATATCCCGTTAAAATATGGGAAATAATTATCTACTATATGGGGATTGTATAGAGATTCAGCTCCTATCCAAAAAATTAGGATTAATTGAAAGAGAGCAGAAAAGAATAATCGATTTGCATGCAATTTCTCTAGACCTATTGGGTTATAGATAATTGGTTTCTCATCAAATTCAGTTCTCCATTTATTTGTATTAACTATTCTAAAAAAAATTGAGAAGGCAAAAGTAATAAGTGGATATAATAAAAGAGAAATATTATCCCACACTTGAGTGATTATCAATAAAAAAAGAAAACTGAATATGATTAGATCACGAACTAGAGATTCATTAACAAGGTCTTTTATAGACAAATAAAAATTATTATTATCTTCACTCATTTTTTTATTAAAAGCAATATTAATAATTAAACTTTTATTATTACATGTTTTAAGTTATCTGTTTATGGCTTATGGGCAGATTAGATTCAATTTAGTGAATACATAACTCTCTTTAACTCTAAAAATTTAAATTTCTCACACAATTTTATTCTACAATATACCTCTTACACATTATATAATGTTAAGTTAGTGTAGAAAAAGTGAAAAGTGAAAAACTCAATAGTAGAAAGACGCCTCTTTATGAAGCTCATCGCAAACTTGGCGCTCGTATGGTTTTATTTTCTGGATGGTCAATGCCTGTACAATATGAGAGCATCGTCAAGGAACACGAAGCAGTTCGTTCTAATGCAGGAGTGTTTGATATATCTCATATGGGTGAGTTTCTACTAAAAGGTAAAGATGTTATCCCATTTCTCCAATATATAATGATAAATGATTTACAATTATTGGAAGTTTCAAAAGGACAATATTCTTGCATGTGTTATGAGAATGGAACTGTTGTTGATGATTTATTCTATTATGAGGAGCAAGAGGATTTTTTCAGAATGATAGTTAATGCTGGTAATATTGAGAAAGATTTTAAATGGCTCAATAAACACATAAAAGATTATGATGTGAACGTGCAAGATGTTTCAACTGAACGATGTCGTTTAGCATTTCAGGGGCCTAAAACAGATGATCTACTGCAACCACTTTTGGATATTAATCTATCCAAATTAAATAGGTTTTATTTTAAACATTGTAATCTTAATGATATACCATTATTTATTGCTAGAACTGGATACACTGGGGAAAGCGGTTTTGAAATTTCATTTGATAATCAATACTCAGAAGAAATTTGGAATAGCCTAATAAAAACAGGAGCAAGTCCAGCGGGTTTAGGGGCAAGAGATTCGTTGAGATTAGAAGCGTGTTATTCTTTATATGGACATGAAATAAGTGATAAAATTACACCAATAGAGGCAGGATTAAGCTGGTTAGCAAAACCCAAGGAAGGTATTGAATACCTTGGTAAACAAATCCTTATGAAACAAAAATCTGAGGGTACTGAAAGAACGTTAGTGGGCCTTAATTTATTGGACAAAGGAATAATTAGAGAAAATTATAAATTATTTAAGGAAGGAAATGAAATTGGATATGTAACTTCCGGTGGATTTTCACCCACACTTAAAAAAACAATTGGATTAGGTTTAGTAAAAAATCAATTTAAAGAAGTTGGTACTGAATTAGAAATTGAAATTCGAGGAAAAAAATTAGAAGGAATTATAGTTTCTACACCATTTTATAGAAATGTGTAAAAAACATAAAGACATAGAATTAAAGTGAATACAAATGAGTTATGAATTTCCTAGTGAATTAAAATATACCAGGACTCATGAATGGGTGGATTTACATGATAAAATTGCCACTGTCGGCATTACTGATTATGCCCAAAATCAATTAGGTGATATCGTCTTTGTCGAACTTCCTGCTATAGGGTTGGTATTAGAGAAAGAAAGTAATGCTGGTGAAATTGAGTCAGTGAAAGCAGTTGGAGATTTGTTAATGCCATTATCAGGAGAAATTATTGAGGTAAATGAACAGCTTGCTGAGAATCCAGAACTCGTAAATTCTTCTCCTTTTGAGGATGGTTGGATGATAAAGATTAAAATCTCTAATCCATTTGAAATTGATGAACTTATATCCGTTGAACAATATAAAGAATTAGTTAAATCAGAAGAACAATAATATTTTTTTTTATTTATTCGTTAAATTATTTTTGTTAATTATTTATATCAAATATTCGAGTTGAAAAATTAAGTGGATTTTGTACCTCACGATAATAAAACAATTACCGAGATGTTAGGGGTAATTGGTGTGGCGGATTTAAAAGAGTTATTTCAAGATATCCCTAAAGAATTGATTAAAGAAAAGTTGAATTTACCCCCAGGATTATCTGAATCTGATCTTTTTAGCCACATGCAAGAAATTTCAAGTAAAAATATAATTTATTCGAGTTCTTTCTTAGGTGCTGGTTGTTACTACCATTATATCCCTTCTTTAGTAAATTTTGTTATCTCGAGATCAGAGTTTTACACTTCATATACTCCATATCAAGCAGAAGCTAGTCAAGGGTATTTGCAGGCTATTTATGAATATCAAACAATAATTTCCAGACTTACTCAAATGGATATTACCAATGCGAGTATGTATGATGGCTCTACTGCTCTTGCTGAAGCAGCTATAATGGCTACTCTAATTACTAATAAAAAATCTATAGTTATGTTAGAAGGAATCCACCCTGAATATATTGAAGTAGTTAAAACCTATTGTTGGGGGCAAAATATTAGTGTTGATATAACAACTGAGGATAAATTGCTAGATCAATTGAATGAAGATTGTGCTGGTTTTTTGTTTCAAAGTCCTAATTTCTTTGGTGATATAGAGGATATCTCAAAATTGGTTAAGAAAATTAGAGAAAAAGCACCTAATTGTTTGATTATTCAAGTAATGACTGATCCTACATGTTTAGGAGTTATTAAACCTCCAGGTGTAACAGATATTGATATCTTTGTAGCTGAAGGGCAATCATTTGGATTGAGTCCTTCATTCGGTGGACCTGGATTAGGAATTTTTACAGCTAAAAAGAAATATATAAGAAAAATTCCAGGTAGATTGATTGGCAAAACTAAGGAAATTGATGGTTCACGGGAAGGATTTATTTTAACTTTGCAAGCACGTGAACAGCACATCCGACGCGAAAAAGCTAGCTCAAATATATGCACAAATCAAGCTTTATGTGCATTAGCAGCATTAGTTTATTTATTATCGATGGGAAGAACTGGATTAAAAGAGATTGCAACTCAAAATTTCCAAAAAGCCCATTACCTTAAATCTAAAATTGAAAAAATTCCTGGTTATTCAATCCTAAACTCTAAACCAACATATAACGAGTTTTTAGTTAAATGTCCTAATATTGATTCTCTTATTTATCAATGTAAACAACAAAAGTTACTCCCACCGCTTAAAATATCGAAATACTATCCTCAAATGAAAAATATTGCGTTGGTGTGTGTAACGGAAATGAATTCAAAAGATTCAATTGAAGCATTTCTACAAGCCACTCAAGTAGCGTTAAACAAAAGAAGGGAGGTTGGAGAGTAATGAAATCAAATATAACTTTAATCTTTGAGAAGTGTATAGATGAAGAACTTAATAACTATTCACCTAAAATGGATGTAGATGTTGACGATATTAAAGAAATTGTTCCTGACTTTCTACTAAGAAAGGAATTACCAATCCCAAATGTTCCAGAAATTGAAATAGTACGTCATTTTATAAACTTAAGTCATAAAAATTATGGCGTAGATACGGGAATTTATCCTTTAGGTTCATGTACGATGAAGTACAATCCTAAAATTAGTGAAATTGTTGAACGATTACCAAATTTCAGTCAAGTTCATCCATTACAAGATGAAAACTTAGGTTCAATTGAGCTCTTATATAAAACCTCAAAATTATTAGGAGAAATTACTGGTATGGAGGGATTTTCGCTTCAACCTGCTGCGGGAGCCCATGGAGAATTAGCAGGATTACTAATTATGAAAAAATATTTTGAATATAAGGGAATAAAAAAAGATAAAATAATTGTACCAGATTCAGCTCACGGAACTAACCCTGCATCGGCAAAAATGGCAGGCTTCTCAATAATAGAATTAAAATCAAATGAAAAAGGAGAAGTACCACTCGAGCATTTGAAATATGTAATGCAGGAAGGTGATGTAGCAGGAATAATGTTAACTAATCCTAATACTTTTGGAATCTTTGATCGACATATTAAGGAAATTACGCAAATTGTGCATGACAATGGTGGATTATGTTATTACGATGGAGCAAATTTAAATCCGATTTTAGGCATCTGTAGGCCTGGAGATATGGGATTCGATATTGTACATCTTAATCTTCATAAAACTTTTGCTACTCCACATGGAGGAGGGGGTCCAGGTTCAGGTCCTATTGGAGTAACAAATGAGCTTAGTCCTTTTCTTCCTGAACCATGCATTATTTCAATAAAAAATGGATTAGTGTGTAAAGAATCTAATGACAAATCTATTGGGAGAATAAAAGCTTTTTGGGGTAATTTTGGAGTTATTGTTAGAGCTTATGCATATATTTTAGCTTTAGGTGCTGATGGATTAAAGAGGGTTGGTCAGATGGCTGTTTTAAATGCAAATTATTTACGTGTTTTATTACAAAAAAAATATTATCTACCATTTAAACGATTATGCCAGCATGAATTTGTAATTTCTGACAAAAATATGGCTAATAATATAACAACTGAAGATATAGCTAAAAGAATTCTTGATTTTGGGGTATATGCTCCTACTATTTACTTTCCTTTGGTAATTCAAGGAGCTTTAATGGTAGAACCTACAGAAACTGAGCCTAAAAGATCATTAGATAATTTCATTGATATTATGGAGAAGATTTATGAAGAAGCACAATCTAATCCTGAAGTTTTAAGAAATTCTCCGCATAATACGCCAATTAAACGTTTAGATGCAGTACTTGCTGCCAGAAAGCCTGTATTACATGATTAATATTGAGATTTGAATAAATTTTTATACTCTTTGGCAATATAAAATTTAAAATAAATAAATTGAGTAAGACCGAGTCATTTACAATTTTGGTGTGCAAAAATAAATTACTTATCTTTTTTTCCGTATGACAAATTTAGAAAAGATCAAGAGAAAACTATTAAGCAAATTGAAGTTGATTCTAAATCAAAAAAGAATATATTATTAGTAGCTCCTAATGGAACTGGAAAGACAATCATTGCATTGAGTGGACTTCTTCCATTAATATATGAGAAAAATTTGAAGATCATTTATATGTGTAGAACTCATTCTCAAAATCGAAGAATTATTAAAGAATTAATTAAAATCTCCAAAAAAATAACCGAAGATAACCTTTCGGTAAAATTAAATGGTCTTTCAATAAGAGGGAGGAATGAAATGTGCTTAAATGATACTTTACTGAATCTAAAATTAAATCCAAAGGAATCAATGTCGGTTTGTCGGGATTTAAGACAAAACAGAAATTGTAGTCATTTCTTAAACCTATTAAAAAAAAAGGGAGATCTAGAGAATCCTGTCCAACTATCACCTGAATTATTTAATAAACCGATCGATGCTGAAGAACTGATAAACTTTTGTCGTGATAAACGATATTGTCCTTATTTCTTATGCAAATTCCTCTTAAAAGAGATGAAAGTAATTATATGTAATTACCAATGGCTTTTTAATCCATATATTCAAGAGCTATTTTTGCAATTTATAGATCAAGAACTCAAAAATTGTATACTAGTTCTTGATGAATGCCATAATGTAATTGATATTGCTACAGAAGTAAATTCAGATAGATTAACTCCTTATTCACTGAAACTATGTCTTAAAGATCTTGAAATGTATAGGTCACCAATTATTATGCAAGATTTTGTTATAACCTTATTAGATCAGTTAAACAAAAAAAAACTTAATTTAATTAAGGGAGAACAAGAGGTAGATCCAAAAACATATTTAAAAAATATATTAGAAAAGTTAAATATCAGGGATTTGAACAGTTTTAAAAATTTAATTCAAGATATTCAAGATTTTGGTATATCTATTCATGAAGAGAAATTAGCCAATGGTAAAATATCCAGGGATTTCTTAGGCTCTCTAGCAGAATTTTGGTCAAAATGGTTAAAAACATATAATTTAGATAATTATTTTTTTTGTTTTAACCTTCAGCAAATAAAAGGAAAAAGATCAATATCCTTAGAGATAGTAGCCTTAGATCCAAGAGAAATTGTAATCCCAATTCTAAAATCAGCTTATACTTCCTTAAACCTTTCTGGAACAGTAAATCCTTATGTTTATAATAATTTGATGGGATTGAACGAGAGTGGTAAGAAATTTAGAGGTATAATAACAGAATCTCCATTCCAAAAAAAAAATATAAAAGCCTTAATAATTGAAGGGGTGGACACAAAAAGGAATAATAGAACTCCTGACATGTTCAAAAAAATGATAAGTAAAATCAATGAGGTTTTGGCTTGTACACCTGCTAATATCGGCATATTTTGCGCATCATATCAAATACTTAAAGGTCTTTATTCAAATGGAATTGAAAATATTGTAAGAAAGAACAGTAAGAAGTTGTTTATTGAAGAGTCTGGATTATCAGCTTCAGAAAATAATACAATGATAGATGAATTTAAAGCTCTCGCGTCAAATGGAGGTGCAGTTTTACTTGGGGTATGTGGGGGTAGAAATTCAGAAGGAGAGGATTATCCAGGAGATTATATGAATTCTGTAGTTATTGCGGGATTTCCTTATCATTTACCTACTCCTAGAGTTGAAGCAAAAATAAAGTATTATGATAAGGTTTTTAATAAACAAGGGTGGAATTTTGCATATTTATATCCTGCAGTTCAGAGGGCGAATCAAGCTTCTGGTCGGCCAATAAGAAAGATTTCTGATAAAGGAGCAATAATTTTTATGGACAGTCGTTTTAAAGCGAAATACAAATGGATTTCTGAATGGATCCGAGAAGAGCTAGAAGTAATTCCTGATAAACCGAATGCTATAATTCAGAATCTCAATCCTTTTTGGCATTCTAAATAATTTTGAAACTTCTCAAAACATTAATTTACTATACAATTCAATTAACTTTTTTGAGACTATACTCCATCGAAAATTATTTTCTACTCTTCTATAGCAATTTTCTCTAATTTTAAGAAAAAATTCGGGATCTAGAAGAACTAATGATTTGAGAATTTCATCAGGTATTAAATTAACCATATTTAACATTTCTTGTTCGTAAATAGATTCCTTATTACTTGCTCTTTTCGCTATTTCTGCTAATAAAAAAAGAGAAATTAAAGCATGAGCAAATTGAGAAGGATTATCTTTTTCAATTAGAACACCAGTACCAATTTTAGAAAAATTTCTAATATCAATAATCGTTTCTTGAAAGCCTCCTACACGTGTAGCAATAATGGGAAGCTTTAAAGACATTGCCTCCAAAGCAATGATACCAAAGGGTTCCCATCTTGATAATGCACAATAGACATCTGCAGAAATGTGTGCCAAATGAAAAATATCTTTTGCAACCCCAAAAATTATGCGAAGATTATCTGGGTATTTCTGAACAATTTTGGCATAAGATTTGATTTCGCCCAGACTGTATTCTGTAGGAAGTATTAGAAATAGAAATTTCGCGTTTGGAATAACTTTAAGTACTTCCGGTATTGCTTCGAAAATAGTTTCAAAGCCTTTTTGCTGTGATATCCTACCAGTAGTAATTACTAAAGGTCCTGTTTCTTCAAAGGCTTTTACGTTTCCATTCTTAATGAATTGATTACCATTTGAAATCTCATTTATTACGTGAAGAATTTTTTCAGAACGAATAAGGGGGCTTTTGTCTAAATGAGCAATTTTATGAGTTAAAAGGTATTTCTTCATATCTAGTAATGATAATTTCTTCTCAATTGGAATATCTAAAAATAGCCGCATTTCATCTCCATGCTTATCTATGACATCTTGAAAAATCTCTAGATAATCCCAATCACATCCATCCCAAATGAAGTCGGATTTAAAATCAATTAAGTCTCTTCCACAATTTGGTATTATATCTGATATAAGATATGATTGACTAACTGTTGTAACTGTATCACATACAATCGCACCAATCCTTTCCACAGTCGGAATTTGACCCATTTCATTAAATGGGCTAAATTTTTCACATAAATCAAAAATCTCCTTTAAATTTAGTAGCTTATGACCATTTTTTAAATTTACTTTAATTGGGGTTTGATCTAGGCCACATTCTCTATAAAAGTCAATATCATACCTAGGCCACGTTAATAAGTGGATCGTAATTATTGAGTTGATATCTAAACCATTTTTAGTTAAAATTTGCTTTATACCAATAAATGGAATTACAGCATGATAATCATGTATATGAATTATTTTCGGCAATCTATCTTTCTGATAATCAATAAGATACTCAATATAACATTGCATTCCAATACTAAATAAAGCAATCTTCCCACTGAGAGTATCAGGATTATATACCACGGGATCATCCAAAAATCTGTTCGTAAATGAATTTTCTCCTGCTAATAAAACGATATTTACATTGTCAATCTTAGATTTATGAAATGAAATATTATAATTACTTTCAAACTCATTTAATCCAAAAATTGAGGGATTAATTTGGCCAACACAATTGAAAGGTAACTTCTCCAATTTATACTTATTTTTAAGATTATCTAGCTGACCATGCGAGGGAATAAAGACTGTTATTTCAAAATTATCTATAATATGTTTTACTTGGTTAGCTGGTACTTCTCCTAAGCCACCTACCTTAATAATCCCAGCATATTCGAATGTAAATATCCATACTATATCTCTATTATCACTCACGATGCTTCAAATCTTTTTCAGACACGTTAACAACAAAAAGTCAAATTCTTTTGCATGTTAATTTAATCTAAGTCTTTAAAAAAAGAATTTTATTAAAACTTAATTAAAAACGGATATGCTTGATTCTAATTCGACAAAAGGTAAATATTTCGGGGAATATAATAAAAACTAATTAAACAATTTTATATTAATTCAAAAAAATTGTAAATTATATGAAAATAAATTGGTGTTATGTAAAATGGTTAAAATTGAAGTGATAGATACTGGTACTCCCAAAGCAGGACCCTATAGTCTTGGTATCAAAGCGGGAAACCTTGTATTTATTTCAGGTCAGGTTACTGATCAAGTTGTGGAGGATATAAAAAATCAAACGTTAACAGCTTTAGAGAAAATTAAGAAAATTTTAGAATCAGCTGGTGCAGGAGTTTCAAATATTGTCAAAACTACAGTTTACTTAAGAAATATGTCAGATTTCAAGGAAATGAATAACATTTATAAAGAATTTTTTGAGCAAAATGGTGTTTCAGAAACATTTCCCGCAAGAACTACAATCGAAGCTACTTGTCCACTTGCAGATGGATTAGTTGAAATTGATGCTATAGCAGTTTTTTAAAAATTATTGTTATATACAAATATTTCCATAAGTGAAAATTATGAAAAACAAATATATAATTATTGATTCAAAGGATAATTGTGCTACCGCTCTTGACGATATTCCTCGAGATACTAAAATAAAATTAAAAGATAAAATCATTAAACTTAATCATCATATTTCTTTTGGACATAAATTCGCAATCAACAATATCAAAAAAGAGGATCATATAATAAAATATGGTGAAATCATAGGAATCGCAACAGAAAGTATAAGTGAGGGTGACTGGATTCATACACATAACATTAAAAGTACTTATTTAGAGGTGAATAATGATGGATGAGGGATTTTTAGGTTATCCTCGTTCTAATGGTACAATTGGTATTCGTAATAAAATAGTTGTTTTGTCTTCAGTGGTTTGTGCGAATACTGTAGTTCGAAGAGTTGCTGAAAAAATAGATAATGCCATAGCAATTACACACCCTTTCGGATGTGGTCAAGGTGGAATAAGTCTTTCAAATACATTTAATATTTTGGCAGGTCTCGCTAGTAACCCAAATGTTTTTGGTGCTCTTGTCATTGGATTAGGGTGTGAAGTCATTTTTAGCAGTCTTTTAGCTGATAAAATAAAAAAATCAGAAAAGCCAGTGAATTCCTTTAATATTCAAGACGTTAAAGGGGGTACTATAAGCGCAATTGAAAAAGGAATAAGTATATGTGAAAATCTTGCCAAAGAAGCAGGCGAAATAAAGAGAGAATTCTTTGATTTCTCGCACATTACTTTAGGTTTAGAGTGCGGAGGGAGCGATTTTTCGTCAGGTTTATCATCGAATCCCTCACTTGGAATTCTGTCTGATAAACTAGTAAACTTAGGAGGAACCAGTATCCTTCCAGAAGTGGCAGAATGGGCCGGGGCTGAACATTTATTAAGTAGAAGGGCAATAAATGAAGAAGTTGCCCAGGAAATTATGAATCTATTTAAAGGAAAACAAGTTGAAAACCGCTCTCCGGGAAATATAGCTGGTGGATTAAGTACCCCTGAAGAAAAATCCCTAGGGAATATAACTAAAGGTGGAAAAGCTACTATACAAGGTGTTATTCAATATACAGAAAAACCTAAAGGAAAAGGATTATGGTTAATGGTGGAACCCGGATTAGATGTTATATCCGTGACTGCTCTTGCTGCTGCGGGAGCTAATATAATTGTTTTTACAACAGGTCGTGGAACACCATTTGGATGTCCAGTAGCTCCAGTAATTAAAATCTGTGGAAATCCGAAAACATGTGAGTATATGGCAAACAATATCGATATAGATGCAAGCCCAATTATAACAAATGGTAAATCAATAGAAGGCATTTCAGATTTATTATGGAAAAAGTTAGTAGATGTTTGTAACGGAGAAAAAACCAATGCTGAAAAATTAGGTTTTGATGAAGATATCGGGATTTGGCGAGCGTAAAATATTTACCGTAGTTTTTGACTAAAACAATACTATGTTAATCAAATTTTAATTTCTTTTCATTTAATCTAATTTAACATTTATAAATTATTTTTAATAATCAAATTAAAGAATAATAAAAACTAAAAATAGATTATTTGAATATTATGTGTGATACTTATGTAGCACTTAATAATGCTACTTTAGATAATAGTGTTATTTTTGGTAAAAATTCAGACAGGAAGATTTCAGAAGCTCAGGTTATAACATGTTCTCCGCATAAAAAATATTATAAAGGGAATGATCTTAAATGTACTCATATTTCTATACCCCAGGTTTCAGAAACTAATGCTGTCATTCTCTCAAAGCCGTTTTGGATTTGGGGTGCTGAAATGGGAGTGAATGAATATAGCGTTGTAATTGGCAATGAAGCTCTCGCGACTAAAGAACCATTAAGAGAAAATGGATTACTAGGGATGGATCTAGTAAGGTTAGGTCTTGAACGTGGAAAATCTGCAAAAGATTCATTAAATATAATAATAGAATTAATTGAGAAATACAAACAAGGGGGAGCTCATTATCAAGATGGGGCTAGTTATCATAATTCATTTATAATTGCCGATCCCAAAGAAGCCTATGTATTAGAAGTAGCAGGGGATTGGTGGATTGGAGAGAAGGTAAAAGATTTTAGATCAATATCCAATGATATTTCTATAAGAGGACAAGGTGATATGAGAAGAAATGGCATTGTTCAGCATGCGATAGAGAAAGGCTATTGCAAAGATGACAAGGATTTTGATTTTGCTTCTACATTTTCATCAATACAACCTTTCCCGAATTATATAGAATGTTCTAACCGTCAATTGAAAGATAATAAGGGAAAAATCACTCCCTCTTTAATGATGGATTTTCTTAGAGAGCATGAAGGTAATATTTGTAGACATCGAAGGAAAGATATAACTGCTAGTTCTCAAGTTTCTTATATCCAAAAAGAAAAAAAAATAAACGTTCACTGGTTTACTGGAAGCGTTCTACCATGTCTAAGTATATTCAAACCTTATATCTTTCCAATTGAAGATCAGAAATTTCTTGAATCCGAATCTTTTTCTGAAATCAATCCTGAATGGTTTTGGAAAAGACACTTAGATTATATTAAACCCTTTATCTCAGGACCAAGTAAAGTGAATCCCGAAAGAGAATCTTATCGTAAAAAGCTAAGAGATGTTGAAAATGAATTAATTAAGAGAGTAAATGATTTAATTTCTAAAGAGAATGATTTATCAGAAGAAAAAATAATTAATGCGATTAAGCTACTCAATGAAAAAGCATGGGAAAAGTCTGAAAAGCTGATTAATTAAAGTGTGATATTTATCTCTAGATTAAATTATCTGTTGAATCAAGGAGACAATATCTCTGAATTTTTTGTATTTATAGAGAAAATCAATATGCTTAATCTTGAAGCTTGGAATAAATCCTAAGAGATATTAAATCAATGAAATTATATTATCTCATCTGATCTGTTGTCATTTACTGAAAAATTATCATGATCTTTATTTAATAAAACTTAATAGGTTTAGAGTATTTCTTCCTATAATTTATTACAACAAATTATTCTTTGATTCTTCATATGTCGCAGAGCAAATTAGATCTATTAGGTATGGAGGGAGTTATTTCAAATTATAAACGAGGACGCCATACAGTTCACCTGAAACATTGCATTTTAGTTTTCTCAAATATTAAGACTAGAAAGGAAGCAAATAAACTTATTGGTAG
>JAHQWY010000372.1 GCA_029856445.1 Promethearchaeia archaeon | reverse complement strand
GACTTAAATTTTTATGAAAATAGTCTCCATCTTGAAATTCACCCTTCTCTATTTTTGATTTCTCTTCCGCACTTACTTTGTCTTTCTCTTTTATTATTTTCTTGCATTGAGGACATTGAAAAATTCCAGCAACTAGAGACTCCATTTCTATATTACATGCAGGGCACTTCAAATTTAATCTTCACTGCGAGTTATTATTAATCTTTCATAATCTAAATTTAATAATTTTATCTCTTTCTTTGTTAATTTTAAAACAACTTTATTTATATTCATAACTTCTTCTCTAAGGTCTACTAATGATTTCTGTATAAAATCTAAGGTATTATCTTCATTATATGTGACCTGCTCAATAAATTCAAGATATTTAAACTTTTTATCCTTACCCGAATAAATCTTCTTTAAATCATTGACTTTCATTTCAATTTGAGACATTTTATATCTTGTTTTTAATAAAAAGAGTAATTTAGAATTCCATTCTTTAAACATATTCTCTTCTTTATTTATATTATCAAAATTGAATTTATCAGATAATGCAACTTTCTCATCTTTTAAATACTGTATTATATCTTTATTTTCATCCAATGCCTGATTGATTTTTTTTAAAACTGGTTTTGTATTCAATATCGGATCAAAAATTGTTATGAAGTCATTAATTTTCTCACTTATTTCCTTAAATCTTTGATAAAAACCTTCTATAGTAATTTCAATTTTGATTGCTTGATAGATATTCCCATATTGGTCCAAAATATAATATAAATCATCTGATAAAGCATAATCATGTTCACCAATTTCATAAATTAACGAATGCATAACGCTGCTTTTTTCGCACCTTACTCCTTTTAACCTTGTGAGAGCTAAATTAAAATTCCTTCTTGTCAGAAACTTAAATTTCTTATTAATAATTAAAAACAGCGTGTCATCTGGAACTGAAATAGTATCTTGCTCAATTGTTATTGTTTCTTCTCCGAGTTTTATGATGAAATCATCCTCTTTTTGTTCAAACTCTCTTTTACTGCGAATATTTTTCATTAATCCTAAATCGATGTAAATATCAATGAATTCTTCGTCCCAAAAATTAACGATATTACTTTTATAGATATCATCTATGATTAGAATTCTTTCATAAGATTCAATGAGGTTATTATCACCTAGATTCTTGAACAAATCATTTCTAATGATGTAAAGAAATAAAAGAATATATCTCATATCAATATCGTCCATGATGTTGTCTATTAGTGTTTTATCATCTTCTATCGTTAATTTTGTATGTTCCATACCTAAAATCCACTCATTATTTTTTAAATTGCTATAATATTTCAGTGAAAAAGAGTAATATACCTAATTATTCATTCCTAAAAAATTTTTCTAAATTCAGTAATGTTATTTAATATAAAAGCAAAAAATTTTTAGTTCTTGTTTCTATTTAATTAATTAGAAATTTTGAATTCATTTTTATAAATTATATCAATTTAAGGAGATTTTTAATATGGGACGTCGTAAAAGAAAACAGGTTACACCAAAAAGAGTTAAAAGAGTGCCTAAAATTTTCACCTGCCCTGAATGATAAAACTGCTTCCCAGTCTATCCAGAAATGCGGTGAAAAATCTGTAAAGGTAACAGATATAAAGAAGAAGGGGGCATTTGCAACTGTAAAGTGCGGAAATTGTGATTTAACAAAAGAAGTTTTAGTAAATTCTATTTCAGAACCAGTTGATGCTTTTGGAGATTTTATCGATATTTATTATGCTGACCAAGAACTCCAAAGGTTAGAGAAACGAATGGAGAAATTAAAAGATGAGAACGAGTGGGGAGAACTTGCTTTATCTTATTCTATTTTATCAGATTTGTGCAAAACCAAGGCTGCTGTGTTATTAGAAGAGGAAGATGTTAACTTGGAAGAAGTAAATGATTGGAAAATGAGAAGTGAGCATTATAAAAGACTTGAGAAAGACACAATTTTAAAACTTGAAACGGAAGAATTAGAAAGAGGAGTGAAAACAGATGAAGAATCATTATTCGCAGAGAGCGATACAAAAATAAAAAAAGAAAGAAAAATTGATGATATATTTGATGATCCTGGTTTTTTAGAGTTTTAAAAAAGATTTTTACCGATAATATAGATCAATTTACTTATTTTATCAATCTTAGGATACTTATTTTCTTAATTGGAAATTAGTATTAGAATGCATTAAATAATAAATAATTATTAAACTATTAACTTTATCCTTGGATTTTAATTTCTGGTAGAGCTTCTTAGCCAGATTGCGCTCTTCTTCGAGAAAAAAGCTCCTTAAGCTCTCCCATAATTGCACCTCTGAGTGATACTGGACTTGCAGGTCTAGCTGGACCAGGACCCCCAGGGGGGCCAGGTGGAGCACCAGGGGGGCCAGGTGGAGCACCAGGGGTTGGCGGAATACTTCTTGGTGGCGGTCCAGGCGGACCTCCAAGGACTCCAGATGCAGATGCCGTAGCAGGTCCAGAGGCAGCAGGTGCTCCTCCAGAACGTGATTTAATTGCGGATATTTCACTATTTATAGCATTCAATTGATTCTGCAAATTAGAAACATTTGAATTGATCCCTTGAAGGCTTTGATCTACTAGATCTGGTATTTTTAACACAATTTGCATTATCTTTTCAACAATTTCACCAAACGCATTAAGTTTTTCTTCCATTGGTGCTTTTCTTGTACTATCCATAAATGACGCAAATTCTTCGGCACACATTTTTCTACAATTTTTATAATTTCGAATATAATCTGTCTATTAATTATATAGATTTTTATTTAATAAATTTAAGTCTAAGCAAAATAATGAAAATTTGATAATAATAGAAAAAAAGAGGTTTTTTTTAACTTAGTTTTGACACTGTGTCTTTTAACTTAAGCCATAAGGTATTTATTTCATCTCTTACCTCTTTAAATTGATGGATTTTTTTAAGTAGAATATCACGAGCTCTATCAAAATCTCGTTGAACATCATTCAATTCTTGATCAAGTATATTTAATTTATCTCCATCAATTAATTTATTTTTTGCTTTTTCAACGTCTAAAGCTTTTTTAATTACGACAGATCTTTTGTCTGCGACATCAGATAAAGCTTCTACAAATTCATTTTTTTTTGCGACTAAATATTCTTTTTGAACTGCTAAATCTTTGATTGCATTCAAATATATATTATTTCCTTTAATGTATTCATCATTTTCTTTTATTATATCCTGAAATAATTTCACTTCTTCATCCTTAATGTTAGATCTATGTTCTCGAGCAAGAGTCTGCATTTGTTTTAAAACATCCCTAAATGTCCTGTTAAGCATTTCTCTTGTGATATTTGCTTTTGAGATATTTTCCGCATATTTTAATTGAGAACTTATCAGAGCACTCTGAGCTCTGGATAGTTTTTTAAATTGGGAGACTAAATCCCTCTCACTCTTTGCTAAAATTAATTCATCCTCATGCGTAATTATAGGACTCATAAACTAATTCTCCTATGTAATATAATTTTTTATAATTCTATAGTTTAATATAATTTCTTCTG
>JAHQWY010000371.1 GCA_029856445.1 Promethearchaeia archaeon | reverse complement strand
ACAATTAAGTACGTTGAGACACCGCCAGCAATAAATCCTTCGATTGTTTTATTTGAATTTTTTCTAAGACTATGTGCTCCATATTTTTTACCAATTATACAAGCAATTGCGTCAGCCCCCGTTGTAATCAATGCAACAGCCCCAAATATTGGAAATGGAGCAAAAAGGAAGGGAATAAAGGATAATACTAATGGTGTAGATGCTATAAATGTGTACTGCTCTTCTTGTCGCATAGAATTATACCATCGCTTACTCCATTTAGGAAGTGAATAGAATTTATTTAGTCGAGCTAGATCACCAATTTGAAACATGATAACAAATCCAAAACCTACAGTAGTAATCAACCAGTAAGAGAAACTATAGTTATCTAAATCCCACCGGGTTAAAATACCTAGATCCTCAAGAATAAGTCCCAATGTCCAGAAGAAGAAGATCACAAAACAAGTAAATAGGTGGAGAATTTTTCTACCTGCCTCGCTTTTCAAATCATCCACGAAACCCTTATTAATATTTTCGCAATATTTATTATAATCCCTTTCAGCAATAATTTCTGGATTTCTTATTGCAGCAATTCCATTATAAAGTAACATAATAACCCATATCCCCATTTCTACAATAAAAATGGTTGATGTAAGCAACCACATATAACTTAATGAGCTTTGGGTTAAATTGGGAGAATGGAATTGAATTATAAAGGGAAAAAGGACTCCCGCAAGTAAAAATAACATTGCAATTAAAATCTCATTTGTAAAAATATTGTTTTTTAACTTTATTTTTCTATTTTTAATAGTGTAAGTCAATGTTAGTATCGAATATCCAATTAAAATTATGCTACTAGCTAAAAAATACATGTTGTTAACTGTTAACGTTGAATAATTTAAAAATTTTTACAGATCCTTTTATATCCAAGATAGTATAATTGTATAATAATCTAAATTAAAGAAGAACCGTATAAATATATAGATAAGACTACAACCAATTGGTATTAGTAAGTTATCTGATATATTAATTGGTTTATTAGAAAAAATATCGAACATAAAAAAAGTTAAAGTAAAAATTAATGACCAGAAAATACCAACGAAAAAATAACATATAAGCAGAGTTATTATGGTTCCTGCAATCGTTCCTTCCCAAGTTTTATTTTTATTCCAAGATATATGTGTTTTTCCAAATCTTATACCAATTTGACTCGTCATCAGATCACTTATAGAACTAATTCCTAATATTGTAAAGAACATCATTGGAGGACAAACAAACGCAGCAAACATCTGTCCAATTGCAAAATATAAATAGGTACCATAATTTTGTTTCTCATTATCATCAAGATATATTCTAGTAAAAAAAGTAAAAGGAAATGAAATTCGTGTTGATTTACGAGCAAATTCATTTGTTAACATGAATAAACTAAAGGTATAAAAAAAGAAAAACAAAAGAAAATAAAACCAACCTAAAGAGAAAAGAATTTCTTTAATTGAATTCGGTTCATCAAATAGCTTCAAATATAATAAAAGCATGTTATTTTCTTCAGGTATCATTCCTGTTGATGAACCTGTATAGTCAATAATAACATATAATCCAATATACCATACTACTATAAGACCAATAAAAATAAAGACATGATTTAATTTTCTGAGTGAATCCTTTTTAGCTTTGCTCCAAGATTCTTGTTTTTCTTCAAAATGCTTTCCGAAAAAAGTTAGATCTCTATTAATAGTTTTTATACATAAATACCTCAATAAAGTAGAAAGTAAGATTATTACAATGATTATCAATAAAGGAATACCGAGTGTTAACAACCACAATGGAATTATTTCTGAACGCAATGAATTTTCTTGATTCATTAAGGTTAAAAACAAAAGGATATGAGTAAAAACAAAAAAAAGAGTTCCAAATCCTGTTATATTATTTAAAAAATCTGGTTTATATGATAAATAAATATAATTAAAAAGGATAAGGAAATAAAAAAAAACAAGAATAATAAACCATATATTGAAATATTCCATGTTAAAATTGATATTTTTAATATTTATTTTCTATTTGTACTTATTAGCTATTTAATGTATTTATTATTTTACTCCTTTCATGTTATTAAATTCAAAATATACAAACTAATAAAATTTACATTAAATTTGTTCTTATAGCTAGTTAATCCTAAATTTCCTATCTATTGGTAATTTTATTGAAAAAACTTATTTTAGCTTCAAAATCCATAGACCGAAGAAATATTTTCAAAGATTCTGGCATTCAATTTAAAGTGTTGGCATCTAATATTGATGAAAGTGAATTTAAGAAGAAAATTTCAGATCCAATTTTATTAGTAAAAGAATTAGCAAAAGCAAAAGTATTATATGCAAAAGAAAAGCTAGTTAGGAAAAATTATCAAGCAATCATTATCGCTGCAGATACTATTGTGGAACTAAACGGTAATATTATAGGAAAGGCGAAAAGTAAAGAGGAAGCCTTTATAATTCTTAAAAAATTAATGGGCTTATCCCACAATCTTATTACAGGGATAGCAATTACAGAGACTAACAACTCCAAAATTGTGATAGACTATGATACAACATTGGTTGAATTTTTAAACCTTTCAGATGAAGAAATACACGGTTATATTAATACAAATGAATGGAAAGGACGTGCTGGGGCATACTCGATAAGTGATAAAGCAAGCCTATTCATTACAAAAATAAATGGATCTTCTTCTAATGTAATCGGATTTCCTATGCATAAATTATATACAATCCTAAAAAATGAATTTCGACTAAATTTGTTTCTAGTAAAAGATTAAGTCTATTAACTTTCAGTTATCTTTCTCCAAACTTTTAGATCTTCATAGAATTTTATGATTTTTTCAAATTTAATTATCAAATTCTCATAGTAATCTCTATCAGCATATTTCATACCTGATAATTTCTTCGCAAGATCAATTTCATTCCTATATCGATTTATTTTTTCATCAATCACATGGTTTTTACAAAATATTTATTATAAAAAATACAAAAATATCGTGATAATACATCATTCATTTTGCTTACAACCATGAGTTTTAATTTTTCCACTTGTTAAGTCTTATAAAATAAGGCTAAATTAAGAATTATGATATTTCTAAATTGAAATATAAATGCTTTTATAATTTAATAACTTAATAACAACTATTATTTCAAATGAGATGATACAAATTGACTAAAAATTACAAAAATGGACAATTAATGAAATTTCTGACAATTATTGGAGCAGTGGTCGGCTTAGCATATCTAATACTCAGACTTACAGCTATTGGAGATCAGTATCAGGTTCTTCCAATTGATGTTGGGATAAATATTGTTGTTAACTGGATTGTTGGATTAGTAGTGGTAATTTTGACATTCTTGGTTGCTATAAAACCAAATGACCCAATCCCTTTTCATTGGTTTGTTCTTTTGATTCTAGCAATTTTACTAATAATTTTTGTTGATGTAATAGCAGGAGTACTAGTATTGATTGCTTTTTTAATAGGATTGATCGAAGATCTTTAAAATATGAAAGTTAATTTTATTTTT
>JAHQWY010000057.1 GCA_029856445.1 Promethearchaeia archaeon | reverse complement strand
TTTTTCTTGTAACTTTTTTTAATTGTTCTACTTCAGTCATAGATAAATCAAATTTAATTGAGTTTATAATTTTGATTTCGAACATGTTCTTTAATCTTTGACTCCCTCAAAAATTTAGAAATCATAATAAAAACCTTAAAATAAGATGATTTTACTAATTACTCTATGAAAATTGTGATAATAGGAAACAATGTTGCCGGTACTTTTACTGCTCAAAATATAAGACTTCTGAATGAAGCGGCTGAAATCGAAATATTTACACAAGAGAAATACCCCTACTATACTAGAGTTAGATTACCTGAACTAATCTCAGAAAAAGTTATTATCGATGATTTGATTGTATTTAATGAAGAATGGTATAAAAATAAGCAAATTAAATTAAATCTTAATAAAACAGTAAGAAGAATTAATCCTAAAACTAAAACCTTAGAACTTGAAGGCACCGATAGTCTAATTTCGTATGATAAACTCGTTCTAGCTTTAGGAAGTACTCCAAATATTCCTCCTATTAAAAATGCTGTGAAATTTAGGGATGAACATAAAGGATTATTCACATTACGAAGTATTGATGATTGTTTAGAGATAAAAGATTTTATTAGAAAGGAAAAGGCCAAGAACGCTATCGTGATAGGGGGTGGACTACTTGGGTTAGAATTAGCAAATCAGATTAATAATAGCGGTTTGGATACAACAGTCGTCGAATTTTTCCCACGATTATTACCGAGGCAGTTAGATATGGAATGTGGTGCTATGCTAAGAGAAGAAATCGAAAATAAAGGGATTAAAGTTGTGTTAGATGCTGCCACAGAAGAAATACTTGGAAATGGATCAGTAACAGGTATTACATTAAAAGGAGGAGAGGTAATAGATGCTGATATCATATTAATTCAAGCAGGAATAAGACCTACAATTAATTTAGCCAAAGATGCAAATTTAGATACTAATAAGGGTATAGTTGTGAATGCATATTTAGAAACTAGTGAAAAAGACATATTTGCTGTAGGGGATTGCATTGAATATAATAATCAGATATGGGGTATTATACCAGCATGTATGGAACAATCAAAGATCGTAGCAGCATCTGTCTTGGGATTGAAGAAAGTGGAATATTTAGGAACGATACCTAAGAATACACTCAAAATTATGGGATTAGATTTAACCTCCATAGGAATGATTGATCCTTCAAAAGATACTCTGGAGCAGGCACCCGGAGGATGGGATATATTAAAAAAAGCTGATAAAAAAAATTGCTGTTATCAAAAACTGGTCTTAAAAGATAATAAACTCAAAGGAGCTATATTATTTGGAGATACCAAAGCGATATCCTATGTTAACAATAAAATGGAACAAGATGTAGATAAAAATGAACTTAGAAAACTGTTAGAGCTGTATATTTACAAATGCCAGAACTGTGGAAAAGAATATGATGAAGCTATGATGGAAATTCTTTTTAAAGATCTTCCAGAAAATTTTAAATGCCCTAATTGTAATGGTCCTAAAAAGGATTTTAAACAAAAAGAATGAATAAATATAAAACTATGGTGAATATTAAATGAAAATATATAGATGTAAAAGATGTAATTATATATATGTTGATGAAGAACAGGAGATTCCATTTGAAGAGGTTGGAAATGAATGGAAATGCCCTAAATGTCGATCTTCAAAAAATTTCTTTGTTGAGAAAGCAAATCCTAAATAAGAATAACCTTGACTTTTTTATACAAAAAACCATTACCTATAAAAATAGCAATATCTAAATCCTATTAGATATCAATTAATTTTATTTCAAAAAAACGTGATTTAATTTGGGAGAAGAAATAGAAATTGAACATTCGAAACTGAATATGGCATCATACGGATTTGGTAAATTCTTAACTGAATTTATGGAGATGGCTTTTACTGTATGGTTGTATTCTTTTTATGTGAGAACTATTGGCGTTGATTCCCTAATCATTGGATTGGCAGTGGTAATCTACGCAATTTGGAATGCAGTAAACGACCCTATTGTAGGATATTTAACGAACAGACCTTTTAAATTTACAAAAAAGTGGGGACGAAGATTTCCATGGATAATGTTTGGTGGTGTTGCTTACTTATTAAGTTATATTCTTATTTTTACACCTCCAGATGTAGACCCTCAATCAGGAAAATGGATTTTATTTCTTTGGTTCATCGCTTCTACATGCATTTTTGATACGTTTAATTCCATATTTTTTGTTAATTTCGCCTCCCTTTTCCCTGATAAATTTCGCTCAGTAAAGGAGCGTAGAAAAGCAACTGGAATACAAACACCTATTGGAATAATCGGAGTAGCTTTAGGCGCTTTATTACCCCCCATGATAATTAATAGGGATAAAGCTGTTACATTTGTATTTAACGCAGGAGTAATAATAATTATTGGATTTATTGCATTATTTTTAGCTATCCCAGGGAGTCGGGAAGATCAAATTACTATAGATCGTTATCTCGATAAACATGATATCAGAGATAGGGCACCATTCTTTAAAACATTAAAAAGATCTCTTAAGCAAAATTCCTTCTTGATTTTCATAATTACATACACTCTATATAGATCTCTCGTAATATCTTTTCAAGCTTCTATCCCATTTTTTGTTGAGTTTATCCTAGAGGAAGAGGAAGGTATTCAAACCTTGTTATCTGCTGCTTTTCTTATTGGAGCGCTTATATCATCACCACTATGGGCTTTTGTCGCTCATAAAACAAATAATAATAAGAAGGTCATGTTAATTAATAGCTTTCTGTTAACTATATTCACAATTCCATTCATATTCCTTAATACCGTTCCTATCGCGTTTGTTGTACTCATTTTGTGGGGTTTTGGTCTCGGAGGTTTTTGGACAATGCTAGCACCGACCTTCGGTGATGTTGTTAATGAGTCAGTAGTTAAAAATCAAGAACGTCAGGAAGGTATTTTTAATGGATTTTTACAGTTCTTTGGACGATTTGCGATATTAGTACAAGCTCTTAGTTTTGCATCAGTACATACGATTACTGGGTTCAAGGAGGGAAAGCCTTTGGCCGATCAAGTATCTTCAGCCATATGGGGTGTCCATATTCATTTTGCCTTAATTCCAGCACTATTTATGCTTCTGGCAACGTTAATTTTCTGGAAATTTTATGATTTGACACCAGATAAAGTCAAGCTAAATGAAGATAGAATTATTGAACTTAATTTCTAACAAATTATTCAATACCTTCTTTTTTTTGAGTTATTAATGAATTAAACTAAATCTGTTTTTAGTACAATTTATAAAATATTAAATTAATATTTTTAATATACATTCAATTTCAATCCATAAAATCAAATACCTTGAGTAAATTATAAAAGGATGTGTTAAATTTGGGAAAATGGGAATGTCAAGCTTGTGGATATGTCTATGATGAAGAAGCTGAAGGTACTAAGTTTGAAGATTTACCTGACGATTGGACTTGTCCCGTCTGTGGCGTAGGAAAAGATATGTTTGAAAAAATTGAATAATGTTAACCTAATCCCTTTTAATTTTTTTTTTTGCTTTTTTACTTGATAAAGAATTATTCTCTTTTTAACAGAATTTTAGGAATACCTTTATGAAAAATCTCTTTTAGAATTTTAATTTATCATCCAAATTCCGAAAAATTTTATAATCAATAGAATATAAGTTTTTAACTTGATTTGTATTACTATTAAAAAATAACTTACAAATCCTTAAAAAAAGGTGAAATTGAAATTACACATATAGAATTGATGAAAGATATCTCATATGTAGGTTACGTTGATTTTGAGGTTCGCAACTTTCATGGGTACTCTACGCATCGGGGCTCATCATATAATGCATATATAGTCAAAGGAGAGAAGACTGTGTTAATTGATACTGTTAAGAGGCCATATTTCGAATATTTTTTAAAAAATATAAAAGAAATTTGTGATCCAACTGAAATCGACTATTATATCACAAATCACGTAGAAATGGATCACTCAGGTTCATTCCCCCTTATTATTGATCATCTACCAAATGCTGAACTAATAGCATCAGAAAGAGGAGTGGATGTGTTAAAAGCACATTTCCATCAGGAAGTTGGAGATGAAATTTTTAGTAAAATAAGGGGAGTAAAAGAAGGCGATACTTTAGACATTGGAAACGGTAAGAAGTTCACGTTTGTTCCAATTCCTATGATACATTGGCCAGATTCAATGGTTTCTTTCATGACAGACGAGAATGGTAAGAATGTATTGTTCTCAAACGATGCATTTGGACAACACTTTGCGACAACAAAACACTGGGATGATGAGAATAACTTATGTGAAATAATGCAGGAGGCTGAGAAATATTATGCTAATATCTTACTACATTTATCTGGGTTAATTGCTAAAGCCCTACCTAAAGTGGGAGCATTGCCTATCGACATTATTTGCACCTCTCATGGTGTTTGTTGGCGCAGTCATATTCCTGAAATTTTAGAGAAATATACCAAATGGTGTAAAGGAGAAATTGATGAGAAAAGTGTTTTAATTGTTTATGACACCATGTGGGGTAGTACAGAAAAGATAGCGAAAGCATTAGCAAAAGAAATCAGTCATAGAGGTATTACAGTAAAGCGATTTAAATTGACTAGTGCAGATTATTCTGATGTAATCACAGAAGCCATGAAAACAAAAGCTATTATAGTAGGAAGTCCAACCTTAAACAATGGATTATACCCAACGGTGGCAGAATATTTATCATACCAAAGAGGATTGAAACCTATGAACAAAATTGGATTATCATTTGGTTCCTATGGTTGGTCAGGTCAGGCTGTGCAAGAGATTGCTAACATAATGAAAGAAACTAAAATTGATGTTATGGATGAGTTGATTAAAATACAATACGTACCAAAACCAGAGGATTTAGATTTTAAAGCAATTGTTGACAAATTAGTTGAAAAAATGGGCTAGAAGGAGGAAAAGAAAATGGATTTTATGTTAACTGAAGATCAAAAAGCTTTACAAAAGAAGGCACGAGAATTTGCTATAAATGAAGTACTACCCGTTGCAAGCAAATATGACGAGTCTGAGGAGTTTCCTTTACCAGTTATTAGAAAGGCCTGGGAAGAAAAGCTCTTGAATTTGGGTATACCTAAAAAATATGGCGGACCTGGTTATGGTCTACTAGAATCTTGTATTGTCGTTGAAGAAATTTCTTCGGCTTGTCCCGGTATTGCTACTTCTCTCTTTGATAATAATCTTGGTGCAGAACCGATCATTATTGGTGGTAACGAAGAACAAAAACAGAGGATTTTATCTGAATTAATAAATGAATTCAAATTAATCGCATTTGCAACTTCTGAGCCTGGAATGGGCTCTGACATAGCAGGAATGCAATGCAAGGCAGAGAAGGATGGAGATGAGTATATTCTAAATGGAAATAAATTTTGGATCACAAATGGTGGAGTTGCTGATTACATTACAGTCTTTGCAACTATAGATCCTGAACAAAAACATAAGGGAATAGCAGCTTTTATTGTAGATACTAAAAGTGATGGAGTAAAATTAGGTAAACATATCCCTAAATTGGGTCAAAGAGCATCAAATACTGTATCTGTTGGCCTAAACAATGTTAGGATTCCTAAAGAAAACGTTCTTGCTAAGCCAGGAAGAGGTTTTGTCGTAGCAATGCAAACATTTTCCCACACTCGTCCAGCGATAGGTGCTTTTGCTACAGGCTGTGCACGTTCTGCAATGGAATATTCTATCGATTATGCCCAAAAGAGAGAAGCTTTTGGGAGACAGATTGGTAGTTTCCAGGTTATTCAGGAAAAAATAGCTAATATGTATAAAGACATCGAAGCTGCTCGTTTATTAACATATAAAGCAGCATGGGAAGCCGATCAAGGGATGGATAATAATTTAAGCTCAGCCATAGCCAAAGCTTTTGCGTCAGATGTTGCTATGAATGTAACAACTGAAGCAATTCAAATTTTCGGAGGTTACGGATATCTGAGAACACAACCTGTTGAGAAATTATTTAGAGATGCAAAATTATATCAAATTTATGAAGGAACAAGCGAAATTCAAAGAATTGTTATTTCTAGGTTTGTCATGAAAAGATATGAACATGCAATGCCTTTCTTAGGGAAGAAAAGGAGCTAATATCTTAAATAAATACAAGATTTTTTTTTCTCATTTTTTTTAATTTTTTCTCTTTATATCATTTTCAAAATATTGAAAAATCGTAAACCATTTTCCGAATTTATACTCAAAAATGTTCTTTGAAAGTGTATTTATTTTGACTCATAAAGATACAGAACTATTGGAGAATGAAGATTCTGAGATAGTACCTTTAAAGGAAAAATTATCGTATGGCTTTGCTTATATGCCAGGTACGTTCTATGGCTCAGTCATGGGTGTAATCCAATCATTTTATTATGCGTGGATGGGATTATTAAATATATGGATATTTATCGCCCAGATTGTATATGCTGTTTGGAATGTTGTTAACGACCCCATTTTTGGGAATAAAATTGGTAATACTCGATATTATAACAAGAAGAAAAGAGAAGTCCAAAGATATATCCCTTATATTAAATTTGGGGCTCCTCTCTTTAGTCTATGTTTTGCTTTGGTTTTTTTTCCCCCAGATGCATGGAGAGGACATACATCAGATCTTGCGATTCAAGTATGGCTTTTTACCTGGTATCTCGTTACTCAAATTGCTTATGATACATTATTTACTATTGTTCTGATTGCTCACGTCGCTTTGTTGCCTCAAATGACCTTAAATCAGCGAGAACGAGAAAAATTACAATTGCTTGGTACTGTTTTTAACTTACCTGCAATTTTAGTAGGATTTATTATTCCTGTTATATTTTTAGCAGATCCAACGAATGAATCGATTTTTATTTTTCAAATCCTTGTGATAGTTATTGCTATTTTTGGTATATTTCCCTATTTTATATTATCAAAATACGTTCGTGAGCATAGTGAACACATACCCGAGGAAAAAACTCCCTTAATAAAATCAATAAAACTTGCTTTTAAAAATCCCTCTTTTAGAGTTTATGTGATTTATGATGGAGTTTCAGTGTTTTTAATCAATATGGCAATGGTGAGTTTACCTTTTTACTTAACCTGGGTTCTTGAACAAATGGAAGGAATTAATATGATTGTCTTTTGGATTGGACCAATACTTTCTTTAATTATTTCGGTACCAATTATTCTAAGAATTGCAGCAAAGATTTCAACAAAAACCGCAATAACGTATTATCTTGGAATGTTAACTATAGGGTGCTTTTTTAGCTTTTTTGCGGGGCTTTCAGAAAATTGGATTCTTGTTTCTGTAGGATTTTCAATTTTTATGTTTGGATTTGCAGGCGATTTTATACTACATAACCCTATGAGAGCAGATACAATAGATTATGATTATTGGAAGATCTCTGGAGAGAGAAGAGAAGGGCTCTACGCAGGTGTGGGTCCACTGTTAAGCAAACCTATGATTAGTGTAGCATTAGCAATCCCACCTGCATTGATGACTGCATTTGGATTAATTTACGATGACGTAATAGAAGGATTAGATCCTACCAAGGGGATGTTCTTGGCTTCATTAAGTGTCAATATGAGTATGACTCTTATACCAGGAATAGCATGTTTAATTGGTTTGCTTGTTTGGGTCAAATACTACCCGTTAACAGGAAAAATTGTGGAAGAGATGAAAAAAGAATTAAGAATAATGCATGAACAAAGACTTAAGGATTATAAAGAAAAGCATCAATCGTAAATCTATAGCTGTTTGTTTAATTCCTTTTGTTTTTCTAATTTTCTTTTTTTTAGAAAATCATAATAGATTTTGAAGTATTTCCGCTGACACAAATTATCACAGAACACATTAAATTTACTATCTAGCCAAAGTTTTTTTAATTCATGGATTTTCAAATAGTTATGAAATTTGCTAAATTTATAAACGTCTATTAGAGCATGACAATTTAAACAAATACGTGTAGGTAATTCTTGTTCTATTTTTTTAAGCTCATCTATTTTGAGGTTTTTAAAACATTCGCAGCAGTGGAATTCTAAAATAGGAGTTTGCCATAATTTGAGGATATAATCAGGTGTAAAATCAACATTATCGCTGAGAAAGTCATATACATTTAGATCCTTACTACAATTCCAACACACGCGTTCCTTGAAGTTAGGCTCTGTTTTAATAAGCTCTCTTAATTTTTGGATCTTTTTCCACATTGCCGCATTATTTAATTTTCTGTAATACATCGAAATCTCAAAATATATTCATACCTAATATAATAAATGAATAAATGTAGATTTTTATAATAATCGTTTACCATAATTAGTAATAATATATAATAAAAAAAAGAAGTATAAAATCAGTCGAGTTGTAAAATTTTTTTCGCTGCGTTTAAAAAATTATCACTAATAATAGTTGGCTTTATTTCGAGAGATTTTAATTCATCTAAATGTTTGTCACCATGCCCTGTGGTGAGAAACACTGTTCCACAACCCGCGTTCATCCCAAATTGTATATCAGAGGGATGATCACCCATCATCCATGATTCTTTAATGTTAACATTGAAATCCTTAATAATTTCATCTATGAACTTTGTTTTAGGTTTCCTACATTCACATTTATCTTCTCGTAAATGAGGACAATAATATGTTTTAAGTATCTTTATATTTTCTCTATTTAGTAATTCAATTAAATAATTGTTAAAATTATGAAAGTCTTCTAATGTATAATATCCTCTCCCTATTCCTGATTGATTGGTTACAATAACGAAGATATATTCCTTCTGAAGTATTTTTAGACCTTCAATAACTCCTGGTAAGATTTCTAAATCCTCGATCTTAAAAGCGTAATTTTTGTCCTCAATTAAGGTTCCATCTCTATCTAAGAGAATTGCTTTTAATTTACTCATTATTTTTATAACGACTTAAAATTTTTCTCTAACTCAAGTAATTATTAAAAGAAAATAAAAATTATTAATGCGAGATATCCTATTCCTAAGATGATATGTAAGAGGGCAAATAAACCTCCTATCTTTAATAATTTCTTATAATTCATCCCTTCAACACAATATTTAGTCGATAAATCAAGTGTCATCATATCAGCTGCACTACCCTGGGGTAAGAAATTTCCTCCTAAATTTATTCCTAATATAAATGCTATTAACAAGGGAATCTTTGAAAAATCAAATCCTAAGAGGTCAATTAAAACATTTATTATTGGTATAAAAAGAACCGTTACTGGAACATTATCAAGAAATGCAGAGAGTAAAGAGGTTGAGATTAATATCATCACACATAGTAAGAAAATGTTGTTGGGTGTTATATTAACGACAAAATCTGATATAATATCGATAAGCCCTACCTCTTCAAAACAAAATATAAGGACAAATAAACATATAAAAAAGAATGGTAATTTAAAATCAACTTTTGTAAAATAATAAGAAATATCTGGTTTTTTTTTACCAGATTCACTCCTACGAGGATTAATGAACACAAACATTAACATTCCCAAAAGACCAACAAACAAAATATTTGGAATAATCATTAACAATATGAAAAAAATGAATAAAGCAACTATATTACGGTAAAAGACTTTAGGATTAATTGAGTCTTCTAGGATTATCAGCTCGTGTTCTTCAAGGTGTTTGTCCTCTAAAGGCTCATCATATTCTTCGCAATGTGGAACCCAAATTTCATTTAAATGCTTTCTAAGAACGAAATAATCTAAAAGGAATAAAGTGAGTAATGTGCCTATAATGAAATATGCTGATAAATTGGTAAAAAACCAGCTGGTTGCGAGATTAAATTTATCCGCTATGAGAATATTCTGGGCAGAGCCAAATGGTGTCAAAGTTGCAGCAAGATTAATGCAAATAGTCATTCCAAGAAGTACAGGAGTAGGATTAATTCTCATCTTTTCACTTGTACTAATAATCATAGGAATAAATATAATAGCTACAGAAACATCCTGAATAAAAACTGCGCTTAAGGTAGAAATTGAACAAATCACCCAAAAAAATTGCCGTGTGTTTGTATGAAATTTCTTGGTAATTCGTAATGCTATCTCTTGAAAAATAAGCTGTTCTTCTAAGATAACCACAATTGTAAATAAAGAAATTAAGAAGAAAATAACAGGCCAATCAATCTCAATTATTATTTCTTCAATAGTAAAAGGCTCGGGTGAAAAAAGGTAAGTTGCTGTAGCTGCTGCAAGCATAGCTGCCACACTATATGTCAAAAAATCTGTTTTTTCACGAAACAACGCTGTGATAACAATAACAAAACAGAAGATTACAAATAATTGTAAGAAAAAAATCATTATCCTTCAGACAACAGAGAAATTATTTGATTTAAATATAGATTATTGTGGTTAAACATCTTAAAATTTCATTGTTTTAGAATATATAAAAAATAAAAAAAAGATAATTTATTCTGTTCCAACCCAGAGTCCATGGAGATTACAATATTCACGCGCCTTTAAACCACTTGTGTCAGCAACAACGAAAGTCGCCTTAGGTTCCATTCCAGGAGCCAACATTTGCCTTTTATAACAGTTATTTTTACAGATAAGTTCAATCCACATAATATAATGTTCATTGGTCATAGGATGTGGAGTCCCCATAGAAATTCCAATGTCGACAGTCACTTTATTACCATCAATCGTGATCTTAGGTACGTGTTTCTCACCTTTCCAGTCTGCTGTCTTCTCTTCCATTAAAACCATCGGTTGTCCGCAACAAATGGTTTCGGGAGCCGCAGGGTTAAGTATTTCAATAACTTTTCCACATATATTACATTTCCAAATTTCTTTCTGTTTCATTTTCAAGTCACAGATTCCTATTCTGTTGTTTTTTAAATCATCTATTTTGATTTTTAAAAATTTTGATTTTAAATTAAAAATTAGTATGTTTTTTTTTAGAAATCTTCACATTTCTTTCTGTAGTACTCTCGGGGATGGTCGCAGCTAGGACATTTAAAGTCTTTGGGTAATTCATCCATTTCTACTTCATAACCACATTCCATACATACCCAAATCACCTTCTTTCCTCTTTTAAAGAAAGCGTCATCTCCAACTAATTTCAGAAGTTTTCCATATCTCTCAGAATGATGTTTTTCAGCTTTCATAATTGCTTTTACTCTTTTTGCAATATCAGGATATCCTTCTTTTTCAGCAGTTTTCACTATATCGGGATAAAGTGTCTGCCATTCCAAATTTTCCCCTGCTATTGCTGATTTTAAATTTTCAATAGTATTTCCAAGGGTTGTTGGAAATTCTGCATCAGTGAGTACTTTCATTTCATCAAATTTTTCCTCTTTCTTGAATTGTTGGAGCATTTTATAAAACCAGCTACCATGCTCCTTCTCTTGATCTGAAGTTTCATCAAAAATCTTTGAAATTAACACGAAACCTTCCTTTTTGGCTATTTTAGAGAAGTAGTTATACCTATTTCGAGCTTGACTTTCACCAACATAAGCGGTATACAATTTTTTTGCTGTTTCTTTCATAATTTTTTACCTCTTTTATGTATTTGGATATTTCGTTTTATATGAATATTTTTGGGTTTAAATTATTTCCGCTTAATTTTAACTTTTTTACTTATAATAATATAAAGAAAAAAACAAGTAGAATTGATTAATAATAAGTCTCTGTTCTTCTTCTTTTTTCCGTAATATCCTACGGAAAACTATTTAAACCATTAATATAAATGTTTAAGTAGAAAATTATTTTCACTAAGATAGAATTAGTATTTGTCATTATGTCGATAGTACTTTCAAATAAATCTAAAGAATATCTAAAAAGAAGCAACACTTCTAATTTATTAGTTGATATTACCTTTATTGAGGAGCCATGTACTCAAATATACAATCCAGTAATAGAAAAAATTGAAGATATTGATTTAGAAAATTATAAGGATTTTGAAAAAGTGTCTAATGATAATTTGATATTATATTTATCTGATTGGTTTATAAAAATTTTTGGAAAATTAGAAGAATATCAATTAGATATAGACGGAATTTTTAAAAAAAAAATAATTATTAAGAATATTAATCCAATTATTAAAAACACGTGTAAAGTTAATTAACAAGTAGATTTGCATAATTAGGGCGTAATATAGGTAGAATTGATGAAATTACCTAAAGAATTAAAAGAAAAGGAAAAACAAAGATTAAAAACAACAAAGCCAAGAAAAAAAAAAAGGAAGAAACATTATCCTTCAAGGACTATCTCAAAGAGATACGATTCTATACCTAAAAAAAAGTTTACAGAAGGTTTTACTCCGTATTTAATTGTAATTGGGGTAGTTTTAGTAATAATAATAGTTTTCATGGTAATTTCCTTTGATAATAGAATGGAAAGGGGAGATAGTTCCTATAAAACCGATATTACTTTTAACACTATTGATGGTGGTACGATTTCTTTAGCAGATCATCAGGGACAAGTTGTTCTTTTATTTTTCTTTGATTTAGACTGTCCCCCTTGTGGTCCTGAAGCAAATATCATAAGTAATATTGATGATGATTATCCAAACAGCCAAGTATATATACTTCTTATAACAATACATTCATATGATTCAAATAGTGGGTTAAACCAATTTGCAGATGTTCATAATTTAGATCGTTCTATAGCTCGTGATGATATTTTTAATACTTATGCTTCAACTTTTAATATTGCATATACTCCAACCACTATATTATTAGATAAGGATGGTGGTGAGGTTGAAAGATTTATTGGTTATGATCCTAATCATTATAATCAAATAAATTATGAAATTGACGCTTTGTAAAATTAAAATAATTTAATCTTTAACAAAATAAAAAACAATTTTCTCAAATATGATCGATATATTCCTCTTTTTTTTAGCTATTTTTGGGGGTTTAATCTCTTTTTTAACGCCATGTAATGTAGTTACACTGCCATCCTTTATGCTTTATTTGGCAAGCCAAACCAATACACCAAAAAAGGCTATATTAATGAGTTTGATTTTTTCCTTGGGATTTATTTTAATGTTTTCTTTAATTGCAACCTTCTATATTATAATTTCAGGATTCATAAGGTTTACCTTTTGGTTAAAATTGTTTTCTGGTTTGACCATAATTATTTTATCGATTTATATTTATTTTGCAAAGCAATTTACTAGAACTAAACAAATTTTAAGATCACCCCAAAATACTCAAAGCAATCAAAATGAGTTAGAATACAATCAAAAAGAAAATAATTCGAATACAATTGATGCGAGTACTTTTGACAATGAATTAATGAAGTATGAAGGATATGGTGGCTCATTCATGCTTGGATTCTCGATGGGTTTTTCATGGATTGGGTGTATAACCCCAATTTATCTATCTATTGTGTTAATAGTATCTGATCAATCTGATATTGGTTTGGGGATTATTTTATTTACATTTTATGCTTTAGGAATTATGATCCCTTACATGCTTATTGGAACCTTAATAGGAAAAATTAAACAGCTATTTTTTGTCAAATTAATTAAGTTTGGTTCCAAACTCCAAAAAATATTTGCAGTTATTTTATTATATATCGGGATTGAGATAACTTTAGCGGCATTTGGAAATCCTGGGTTATTACCTAAAATTTGATTGATAAAAAAAAGTTATTTCGTGTTTTTCTGACCTATTTTATTTTTTTTTTAAAAGGTAAAAAGAGTTGGATTTAATTAATAATAAGTTTCTGTCATGCCTTTTTTTTCAAGTTCTGCTGGATATCCTTTTCTGTGCCATATCATCATTCCTCCCGTTAAATTTCTGATATCTTTAAATCCTGCTCGTGCTAGAATTTGAGCTGCCATCATAGAACGAGAGCCAGAATGACAGATTGATACTATTTCGTCATCTTTATAATCCTTAATTGCATCTGGATTATTCATTAATTCTCCTAAAGGAATTAATTTAGTATTTTTGATGTGACCATGTGGTCCTTCATATTCTTGTGGCGTACGCACATCAATCATAAGTGGTGGTTCATCTTCAGTACCAATCCTTTCGAAAAGTTCATCAGCACTGATATTTGACACCGGAGGGGCATCAGGAGGACGTAACTCTTTTCTAGTCTTCTTTTTGACTGGAGTGATAACTTCGATAGGTTGGATTTTTTCTAAGGTCGCAACTAGCATACCCTTTTCCTTACCAAGAGATAACAATTTTACCGCTTCATTTAATTTAGAATAAGCCTCAACACTAGATTTGAATCCGGGATCTGTTGCATAGACTTTTAATTTTTTATTTTCTGGTAGTTCTTCAAGACCTTTAATTAACGCATTTAATGGTCCTGGACATGAAAGTCCACACGCATCAACTTCAACGTAATCTTCACTTTCAATAGCTTTTTCATGAACAAATTCTTCGATAACATTTTCGGATCCCCCACATGCTGCCATTATTTCTTCTGTTGTTGCATTTGCCATCTCATAAATTTTAAAACCGCCAGTTAATTCATACACTTGTTTAAACCCACTTTGTAATAGAATTCTTAATGCTAAATAACTCCTATATCCTACTTCACAATAAACATAGATTGATTTATCATTAGGAATTTCATTTAAACGGGTTCTAAGTTCCTCAATTGGAACATTTACTGAACCTTCAATTGATCTAGTAGAAAATTCTTCTTTAGTTCTTACGTCTAGCAAAACAGCCCCATTATTTTTAATATCAACAAAATTATGCCAA
>JAHQWY010000370.1 GCA_029856445.1 Promethearchaeia archaeon | reverse complement strand
TTTAATAAAAGATCAAATTTCAATTTTTGCCCCTTTACAATCAAACATAGAATGGAAAAAATTTGGGTATAAATATTTTGATCCTGTAGATAGAGCTTTTTTCGGTACACTGTTTAAGCAGAACTATTTAGCTATGGATGTTAATAAAACGGTAGAAACCTTTACACATATCTATACGTAAACTCTGTGAGTGTTCAACAGAACTATTAAATTAGTGAAAATATAATTTATATATAAGACACTATAAAAAGATTTTATTTTATCAATTCACTTTTTGATGGGATAGATTTTGAGAGGAATAGTGATTCTCAAATTAAGTGAAGGTTCTGAACCAACAGTTGATATTCAATATCCTGAAAATATATGTGATGAACTGCAAATATCCACATCAGGTTTGTTGAGTTTATTTGAACAACATAAAAATGTAAAAACTGGTCCGAATTATCTTGAAATGCAAATCAAGAGAAATGTTAGTGTGGCAAGCTTTTTTACAGGTCATAGCAATAGAAGCTTTCTCGGGAAACCCGAACATTCAATAACAATTTTCCTCTCTGATGATGATACTCTCCCTAATACTTTTGAGGGTCAAGTGAGACGTATAGCTTTCGAATTATTACCCAAACGACAGGACCCAGATTTTTACGAATATTTTGTACAATATTTTGAATTGTTAAAAAGAGGAGAACTGGATCCATATTATCAACAAATTCTAGAGTTAACACAAGATTTAAGTTCTAAAAAAGGGAGAATAGATGATCTTGCCCAGAAAGTTTCTTTGCTAGTATCCGATAGATCTGATCATTTAAGAAATGTTGAAGCCCTAAAAGATGAAATAAATGGCCTTTATACGAAAATGGATAACTGGTCTGCCCAAATGGCTGAACTTAACGAATATAATGCAAGTTTAACTATGAAAATTAAGGAATTGAATAAAATAACAACTGAACAGAAGAATCAATTAATACAAAAAGATTCTCAAATTGCTAATTTAAACTCTATCTTAAAAGATAAGAGTGAAATTGAAGAGGGAGCAGAAAAGTTACTTGAACAAATTAAAATTATTAAATCTGAAGATCAGAATTTAAGTCAACAAATCTCAAATTTAAATGAGACTAACAAAAAATTAAAATTTCAAGTATTAAAAGCAAATCGGGAAAATGAGGCTCATTTAGAAACAATAACTAATCTAAGATCAGAGATAAGTGACCTTAAACAGCAGATTTCTTATGAAGATATAGAAATAGGCGAAGAAGAGGATGATATCCTAGAAATGAAAAAGGAGTTAAAAGTACTCAGGAGAGAAAGGGACCATTATAAAGAGATTGTTAAAAAGAATAAACTTCTTTAATTTCATTCAATGATCCAATCTAAATTCTTATTTTTAAGACATTTGTCAAAAGATAATTTTTTGTAAGAACAAGAAGTTTTTTTTTTATTTTTTTATCTATTTCGTGATAATTCTAGAGCTGATATAAAAAGTTTAAATACCGGTATGGGATATTGAATTACATACTCTACTTAAAAAAGGGTTGAACAAATTTGTATAAGAAAAATAGGAAACTAACTATTTTATTAGCAACATTTTTAGCTTTTTCTCTCATGGCATCTGCAATAGGGGTTAACATCCGTACTAATGATTATAATACTACATCATTGAAAGCTTCTACTGTATATCCTTATACCTTAATTGATGATACTGTACCGGCGAACAATTGGGAGGCCAAAAAACTCGCGGGTATTTGTACTGGTTCAGGTACTTCTGGAAATCCATATATAATTAGAGATGATATCTTCGAATATGGATCTATTGGACCTGGTCATTGTTTAGTAATCCAAAATTCAAGAAAACATTTCAGACTAATAAATTGTACATTCCGAGACGCTGATATGAGTTCTTTTGGATTATATTTAAACAATGTTACTAATGGATTAATTGATGATTGTATTGCTAGTAATAATCTATGGAGCGGTGATACAGGAATTTACATGAATGAAGTGAATAATACCGAAATTAGAGACAGCCAAATTGTTAGCAATACTTGGGATGGCATCTACATGTATGATTCTCATTATAATACCATTACCGGTAATAATATTTCTACAAATCAAAACCATGGGATATATCTTGACGAGAGTACTCATAACACTATTTCCAATAACATTTTAATTAATAATACTGGATTGGGGATTTTAGCAGTTATAAATAGTAATGATAATACATTTTCAGGTAATACTTTTACAGGGAATCAAATGGGATTATATATTGATACCTGTAGGGACAATATAATTTCAAATAATGATGCTATCGATAATGTTGCCTTTGGTTTTTATTTGGAAGATGCGGATGAGAGCGATGTCATTTCAAATACTGCTAACGACCATGGTTCCATGGGAATTATATTATCATCAGGGAGTGATAATAATACTATTTCAAAGAATACTGCAAATAATAATGTTGTTTTTGGAATTTTTGATAGCGCAGGTGTCAATAATGAATATAGTCAAAATATAATGAATCATAACGAACAATTTGGTTTGATCTTATCCGGGACATTAGAATCAGTAGTTCATGATAATACTGCATTTAATAATACTATGTATGGATTTTTTATTACTGGTGGGATTAATATAACATGTACTGATAACTTAATTTATGAAAATAAGGAATTTGGATTATTTTTATCAGGAGTTCAGACTTCAACTATGGAAGATAACAATGTCCATCATAATGGATGGTATGGCATATACTCTTCTGGAGGTCAATCCAACATTATAAAATCTAACCTTGCTCAACATAATAACTGGAGTGGAATATGTGTTGAGGGGAGTGATGAGAACACAATATCGGATAATACTGCTAGTGACAATATTGAACATGGAATATATTTGGATTCTGGTCAATATAATGTCATAAAATCTAACATTGCTCAATATAATAACTGGAGTGGAATATGTTTGGATGGTAGCGATATTAATTTGATAACAGATAATACTGCGAGTCACAATACCGAACATGGGATATTCTTAGATACTAGTTTTATAAATACTATAACTAGTAATACGGCTAATGATAATGGTATGAATGGCATTTATCTACTCGATAGTGATGTTAATAGTATTATTTCCAATACTGCAAATAACAATATAAATGGGACATTTCTAGAAACTAGTGACATGAACATAGTTGCGAATAATATATTCCTTGGTAATATTAACTGTTATAATGAAACGGGAAGTATAGACAATATATTTGAAAACAACGTTTGCACAGGAGGGGGAGGGGGTCCATCAATAGATTTTAGTACCATCTTGCTTATCATTTCTATCATAGAAGGCGTAGCTCTCGCTACAATTATTGGTATCTATTTCATGAGAAAACGAAAATCCTAATTACCTTTTCTTTTTTTTATTTATTTTTCTCTTAATTTAAATTAAGGGGAAGTGTGGTCTAAATTAATAGGTAGGACTTTAATGAAATAGATAAAAAAAGATTTATCTTAATCAGGTGTAAGTTGATCAAGGTCCGATAAATCTAAACCGCTATCCAT
>JAHQWY010000369.1 GCA_029856445.1 Promethearchaeia archaeon | reverse complement strand
CTTCCTTAAGTGTTTTGATTAAAGATCCTATGAATTTATCACATCTAAATACCAAATTAATATAATCAGGATGATCAAATCCTTTTTCGTGCATAAATTCGTCAGTATGTGGAATATATCCTACAGAGACCTTTGGAACTTCCGAATCTGGGAAAATTTCTTTGGGATTTCGATATATATCTTCTATTCTTTTTAATATTAAGTCTGGTTTAAATTCTTTTGGAACAGTGAATGTAGAACCTCTATATAAAAAGCTGGTTGCGCTTAAAAAATTTCCATCACCTGCTTGTTCAAATATAGTTTTAACATGTTTGCCAATGTCCTTGTTTATTTTTAACACATCTCTTCGCTCACTGTAATTACGAATAAAAGGTGGTTTATTTTTTTCTGAGGGAGGAACTGTACGATCGATCCAATGATAACTGGGGACACCACTTCCTTCTTTGAGAAAAAATCCAGAATTAGCACCAGTTATGATGTCAGCATAACAAGGTAAGGTTACGCTAGGAAATGATGTAACTGTATTTTGGCATGAAACACCATTTTCAGCTAACTGGGCAATGTTTGGGAGTTTGCCTTCCTTCATCCATTTGAATAGATGTTCTGCCCGTACATCATCGAGGATAATTAATATAACTTGATTAACTTTAGTATTTCGGCTCATATTTATCTATTATTTGATAAATACTTATATAAATTTTGATTAGTATATTGATGTAAGGAATTTGAATTTTTTATTTCATAGTAATGAAAACAACACATAGAGTATTTTTTAAAGATTCCTACGACATGAATGAGGTAGAGTCAAATTCTATAGATTTAATAATAACTTCCCCTCCTTATCCCATGATTGATATGTGGGATTTACATTTCTCAAATTCAAACGACGAGATTAAACAGGCACTCGAAGATGGAAATGGAAAAAAAGCATTTAATATAATGCATAACCAATTAGAAAAAGTATGGAAAGAAGTAGGAAGAGTTTTAAAGGTTGGAGGAATTGTATGCATAAATATTGGAGATGCTACGAGAACTATCAAAAACAATTTCCAATTATTCCCAAATCATGTAGAAATTACTAATTTTTTTTATAAAAATGGTTTCAATGAATTACCATGTATCATTTGGAGAAAACCAACGAACATTCCCAATAAGTTTTTAGGTTCTGGGATGTTACCTCCCAATGCCTATGTAACTCTTGAACATGAATATATTTTAATTTTTAGAAAAGGAAAAGCTAAAAGGAAAATTCCTCCTAAATCAGAAATTAGATATAATAGTGCTTTTTTTTGGGAGGAGAGGAATAATTGGTTTTCAGAGATTTGGGAAGACATAAGAGGAATCAGTCAAAACTTGCTTAAAGAGAATAATAATCAAAGAAACTTAAGAGATCGTTCAGCGGCGTTCCCTCTAGAATTACCTTATCGTTTAATTAACATGTATTCAATATATGGAGATACTGTATTAGATCCATTTTGGGGAACAGGTACTACTTCATTAGCTGCAGTTATTTCAATGAGAAATTCAATCGGGTACGAAATTAACTCTGAATTTATGGAGTTTTTTAAAAAAAAAATAAACAACGCAAAAAAGTTGAACAATGATATTAATAAATATAGATTAAATAATCATATCAAATTTATTGAAAAATACAGAAAGGAAGGAAAAGATATTAAATATAAATCAAATTATTATAAATTTCCTGTAATTACAAACCAAGAAACAGAATTCTTATTATATTCAATTAAAAATTATGAAGAAAATCGAAATAAATTTGTAATCCACTATGAAAAATTTAGCTTTAATATAGAATAACCTTATTATATGTCATTTCTTCTTTTTTTTCGACTTCCCCAAATCTTTAGTCAATTCTTTAATTCTCTGATCTTTTATATTTAATTGAACTTCCAAAACTTCGACCTTATTTTTCAAATTTTCTGCTTCACTTTTTAAATCTTCAATTTCTAAATTCTTGGTGTCTATTATTTTCCCCTGATCATCAATTTGCGTCTGCAATAAATAAGCCATCCTCCGTTCTATAGCTTCCTCTTTTTCTTTTATTTTTGTATCAAATTCAGACACATCGACGTATTCGCGTTTTAAATTTTCTATCATAGATTTCTGCTTATTTACCTTATCTTGCAAATCTTTTACTAAAATTTCTAATGGTGGCTTAGATCTAATATCCTCCATTCGAATAACATTAGATTCTGGTCGTTCTTTTTTCAACCTTTCAAGCTCCTGCTGAAGTTGAACCTTCTCTTTCCTTAGGAACCCCATTCTATTTTTTAGATCTCTTATTTGTATGTCTCTCTCTTCTAGCTCTAATGTTAATTTAGATTCAAATCCTTTTTGTTTCTTACTTTTTATGCCATTATCCTCCTCTGGGATTAAAGATTCTAATTTCATGATAACATCTTCTAAATGTTCTATGGTTTCTAAGTGAGTATATATTTCATGTTCTTTTTTCTCGAGCTCCATTTCTAACGTGCTGATTCGACTCTTTAGAGTATATATTATATCATTTAAATCATTGATTTTATCTGTTAAATTATCTTCTGACATTTTCAATTGAAATTTAATGAAATTCGGACTTAAAATATTAATGTTAATCCATTTATTAAAACTTACTCACAAAACTATCAATTTAAAATAATTTCGATGCTTAATAGAAATTCTTTCAAGAAACAGATTCTAAAAATCTATAAGCTATATATAAAAATGAATCGTTAACATTTTCACCTGTTTTCGCAGATGTAAGGATATAAAAGAAATTGTTCATGTTTGCAATATTTTTAATTTCATTTTCAGTAATAACTAAATCATCTATTAAATCTGATTTGTTCCCAACTAATATTATATTGAGATCTTTATCCACATATTTCTTTAATTCATTGTGCCATTTTTCTACAGATTTGAGACTCTCTTTCCTAGTTCTATCTATTACAATAAATGCTGAATTAGCACCTCCATAAAACCTCTTTCTATATGGAGTCATTTGGGTTATTTGCCCTCCAATATCCCATATTACAAAATGCATTTTCGTATCTTTGGCTAATTCAATAGTTTTTTTTGATATATCTAATCCTACTGTACTATGATAACCCTCTGTAAATAGATTTTGTACAAATCGTCTTATTAATGAAGTTTTCCCTACCTCATAATCTCCTGTCAATACTAATTTTAATGAAAAATCACCCGTAGGGATTTTTCCATCTTTAGTCTTAGATAAAATTTTTATTATTTGAGGTATTTGAAGCGATACATTTTCATTGCCTTCTAATATCATTTCAATCTTACCTGCAATATGTTCTGAATATACTCTTAATTCAGTATCTGAACTTGAAAGATCTGAAATAGTTAATAATATGGATTTTAATCCCATTGAACAATACGCAAATTTTTTATTACTAATTGTCGTGATATTAAAAAAAGTTGTTTCCCCTTTAAATTCTCTCTTAATTCTCTCAATATAAGTGTCAACTGATGCTGCTATCGCTCCAATCACATATTCATCTTCAAGATCTCCCTTACTCTCTGAGGTTATTATTAATCCCTCGCGATCGCAGAT
>JAHQWY010000056.1 GCA_029856445.1 Promethearchaeia archaeon | reverse complement strand
TGGGACAAATTCGCTCCTTATTTGTCATGATCACGGTTCTACAAGCACTCTTCTATGGGAAATTATGATTGCCAGTGTATTTACTCTTCAGATACAAGTGCCTGTCACTATATTTCCAAATGGTATCTTACGTGATAATTTATCTTATGATACAACTCCAGAATTCCCTATAATTCAAGCTTTTCAACCCCATGACACCACAGGCACACCAAATACAATAAGTAATGTAGTTCTTTCACGATCATCTTGTGCCGTAGGTGGGCCTTTTATTACTTTTTTCGGATGGGAACCTATTGGGGCTACTACAGATTATGCGTTTATTGATAAAAATGGCAATAAAATGTATGATGAGGGTACTGATGATTTAGATTTAGGTTTTATGAGTTTTATAACTTCAATAGCAGGATTCGAAGGTTTTCCATTAGATACATTTCCTCTTGGAGGATATTCTCAGCAAGTATTCTTAGCTAAAGATTTAATATACCAAAGAATATTTGTTTCAGCAGATGCAAGTTTGTTTAACAATGAATTAATTAATGAGATTGGATATGACAATAAGGAATTTGCAGTTAATATAATTGAATGGCTAACTTATGAAAACGAGCCAAGTGACCAAAGAACTAAAGATGATTGGGTGATTGTTTTTGATGAGGCACATATTCGTCCTGAATTCTCTAGAGATCTAAGTTCTGCTGGAATATTCGGTTTTATTATGCAATATATTGTGCATCTCTCCACAAATCCTATTACGGCATGGATTTATCCACTTTTAGCGTTTTATACCTTAAGAAGATATTTACCAAGAAAGGATAAAAAAGAAGAAGAGAGAAAAATTGCAGAAGAGGAAGAGAAAAAGGAAGAAAAGGCTCGATTTAGAACATCTTCATTTTTTGCCCAAAAAATTGAAGAATTTAAAGATAAAAGCAAATATGGAGAAGCATTACTATTATTATATCGAAGGCTTGAAAGAAAGCTACATAGTCAAATGAAGGGACGAAAAATTACTACAAGAAATGTTATAGATTTTGTTATTGCTAAAGATCCTTCTACAACAAAATTAAAGATAAAAAGATTAGCCAAATTTATGAATACGATCCTATCAATTAAGGAGGGTAAATCTAAAGTTAGAGATGAAGAAGATTTCGAAGAAATCTTTTTTGAAATGAGTTGGGTAGTTAATAATATATAATCACGTTTAAATTATAAAAAAAAAATTAAAAATAACAAAAAAAAAATAAAAAGGTGAGTTTAAAAATAGAAACCTCAGATAAAGCGAAGTATTATGAAAAAGAAGAGATTGATGTGACACCAATTCGTGAAATTGCACAGGAAGTTCTAAGTGAAGTTAGTAGGGTAATAGTAGGATATGGTGAAATACTGCAACAGCTTTTTATTGCTCTTTTAGTTAATGGACATGTTCTTTTAGAGGGTGTTCCTGGATTAGGAAAAACTGTTATGGCAAAAACATATGCTCATACGCTTGGAATTACATTTAGAAGAGTACAATTTACCCCTGATTTATTACCAGCTGATATAACTGGAACAAAAATTTTTGATCAAAATGAAGGTGCTTTTATATTACAGAAAGGTCCGATTTTTGCAAATGTGGTACTTGCTGACGAAATAAATAGAAGTGCTCCTAAGACCCAAGCTGCTCTTCTAGAGGCGATGGCTGAACGTCAAGTAACTATTGAAGGTCAAACGCTTCTCCTCGAAAAACCATTTATAGTGATCGCTACAGAAAATCCAGTTGAAATGGAGGGCACTTATCCTCTCCCAGAAGCACAGGTTGATCGTTTTTTATTTAAGCTTTGGTTAGATTATCCTGAAGACTCCGAGGAAGTAGAAATTATGAGAAGACAATTATCCGGAGAATTACCATCAATTGAAGCCATTACTTCGGGAGAAGAAATTCTTGCTGCTCAGAAGATAATGAATTTAGTATATATAGACGACAGAATTCTTAAATATATCAGAGATTTGATAATTAAAACACGTAATCATCCACAAATTGCCCTTGGATGTGGACCGAGAGCTAGTTTAACACTTATGAAATGCGCTAAAGCACGAGCTGCTATTTTGGGAAGATCTTATGTTACACCAGATGATGTTCGTGCATTAATTGTAGCAGCTCTAAACCATAGAATTCTATTAAAACCTGAAGCAGAACTTGAAGGTCTTGACGCAAAGTCAGTATTGAAATCAATCGTAGAGGAAATTCCAATCCCAATCTAAGAAACACCAATTTTTTTATAATATTGGTGAAATAATATTCGTTAAGTAAATAAATAAGCTTAGTATTAAAGTGGTGAAATAGTATCCTAGGTGGAAAGGGTAGAAGTTTAGTTTTATTTGCCGTGTTTTTTCTTACAGGGGGATTCGCATTTGAGAATTATTTTCTTCTGTATTTTGGAATTCTTTTACTGTTTAGCACCATTATTAGTTTACCTGTTTTCCATTATAAATTGAATGTAGAGGAACTGCGAGTTCATAGAGAATTAGAGAAGGAAAAAGTTTTTAAAGATGATTTTGTTCACATAAAAGTTGTTATTGAAAATATTGGAAGAAGTAGTTTTGATTTTTTAGAAATCAGAGATAATTATAATCCTCAGCTTTTTAGGTTAATTTTAGGTGAGAATTTCATTTCAACTAGAATCGGACCAAAGGAAACAGTGAAATTTTCTTATGTTCTTGAACCAAAAGTTCGAGGTGAATATGCTCTTGGACCATTATCTGTTATTGTTAAAGATAGATTAGGTTTTAATTCTGTTGAAAGGATCGTTCCAGATAGTGTCACAGATATATTAATATACCCCCCATATGATGACATAAAAAGAATTGAAATCCTGGGATCAAAAAGATCCCTACAATTAAATTATGGGCTACAGAGGTCAAAACAAAAAGGTCTTGGTTCAGAATTTTATGGGATGAGAAAATATGTTTTTGGAGATCAATTTAGACTAATAGATTGGAAGGCTAGCGCACGATCCCAAACCCTAATTGTGAAAGAATTTGAAGATGAAAGGGATGTAACTGTTATGATTTTAGTCGATTCTTCAGAGACAATGGCAGGGGGTGCCATTGAAAATACTAAATTTGAATATGCTATAAGGGCTTGCATGCTCTTGACTAAAGTTGCTTTAACACGTCGAGATAATGTTGGTGTGTTCACATTTTCAGATAAAAAGAACTTTAATTTTTTAAAACCAAATAGTGGGGAGGATCACTTTTACCAGGTTTTGGATTTTGTAGCACGAGTTAAACCTGAAGGAAAATGCAAAATTGTAGAAGCAATAGATTTTTTTACAAGACGGTTTCAAAAACGTAGTTTGATTTTTCTTATATCTGATATGGAAGCAGACCCTAAAGAATTCAGTCAATCAATAAAAAAATTAGTACCCTTCAACCATACTATAATCATTATTAACCCTTTTAGTCCATGGTTCGAGATTCATGAGATAGATTTGTCTTCCACAGATAAAGCTTTAGCAGAAGCTATTAGCGAAGCAATGATGGAGCATATTTTATTAATTAGGCAAGAAGTTCGGAATCTTGGTGTTCATATTATCACATGTGGACCTGATGATATGATGAATCAGGTGTTAAGTAATTATATGGAAGCGAAGAAGAAGGGGAGGGCGTACTAGAGAATGGTTAGATCTTATCTTTTAGCTTTGAAAATAATAAATTTAGGAGTATTTGCATGGTTATTAATTATCTTCTTTTTATCAATTTTTAACTTTGATGCTGTTGTAACTACAGCAGAAGATGAATTCGTTATTCTAGCCTTTTTTGGGGCGTTAAGAAATGTCATTTCTTATATGATTTACGGTGGTGGGCTCGCAATTGTATTTGGATTTGGTTTTACTACAGCTGGTGTTTATAATAAATATTTGTTTGATTTTATAAATGTTTTCTTTAAAAGATACTTAGGTAGTTGGTTTTTTAATACTTCTGAAATAACTGAGATTCCTAATTTAACAGAGATACCTGATCTGATGTTAAGTGAACTAGAAGTGTTATTTAATGATCTTTATTTGTTTTCATTCCAAATTTTGTTTGTAGTTTCAGCTGTTTATGCTATTAGAGCTTTCTATAAATCCGATCCTAAAAACCATCTTACTGCTCTTGGGTCAATGATTCTGATGATTGTACTTCCTCTTATAGTTTTTGGCTTAAGAGATATGTTAGAATTATTTCATCTTCAATTTGACTATTTAGATCAGATGGCAGATCCGCTCGATCCTAGTTTATTTGAGATTCCTATAAACAATTTTTTCCTTTTTATGGCAAGTCCAGTTATTGGATTTGCTATTATTGCTTATATTTATCTAGAATTAGCATTCCAAATTAATTATACTGATACAGTTACAAAACCATCTTTAGAAAGGAGTGATAGATTAGAAGCCCAGTTAAATATTTTAGCCCGTGAATCTCATTTTATTACTGCTAACGTTGATAAAATTAGAGAAGAAGCTAAAAAAAGAATGGAGGAAATTGAATTAGAGCATAAAGAAGGAATAGCTATAGGGAAGTTTTTCGCAAGAACAGGTAAACGATTCTCGTACGTAAAAGAAATGATTGAGAAAAGAAAATTGGAGGAGGAAGAAAAAAAGCTAATAACCGCCGCTTCAAAAACAAGGAGACTTGGAAGATATATAGAACGTCTTTTTCAGGAAGATAGTGAAGCAAGGGATACATTAACCGCGAGTTCTTCTGCTCCTCGAGTGGCAAACTTAGCGATATCAACAGTAGTTAATTTCATTTATCGTGTAGGATTACTTTTAATAATAAGTTTTATCATCATACATCCTCATTGGTTTTTAGATACTATTATCCAATTACCAGATGCTATTACAGAAAGTGTAGTCCTGAATTACCGTCCTGAAGCAATAATCGTATTATTATTGCCAATTATGTTGCTATTTCCTGTATTATCTCAACTAATCTCGTTTGTTAAACATAGAAATCTTATAGTAAGATTACAACAAGAAGGAAGAATAAAGGAGCTTCTTACCTCTGTAGGAGATTATGTTAGAATGGAACAAGTTGAAAAAGAGAAAAAAGAGGAAAAAAAGGAAGAATCAACTGAATCAGTAGCAACTGAAACAGTTTAATCTTTATTTTATTGATTTAAATTTATAATATACTGTGCTAATTCTATTTTTTTCTTTAAATTTACCATTAAAGTATCATAACAATATGTTTTTATTCCTAATTTTTCAATTCTAGATTTTAGTTTGAAATCTTTATTATCTATTATGAAGTGACCTAGAAAATCTTGATAAAACTTAGCAACTCCCAGACAAGATACTTCTAAACCAACGCACCTCATTAGTTTATCAGCGGGACCTTTAATTGTTACTCCTTCAATAATAGGACTTATCCCATATATTTTATCCTTAACTTCTGAAAGAGCTTTCCTGATACCCTTTATCTGTAATATTGTTCCTATTGATACAATTGGATTAGATGGACAGATGATAATTCTTTTAGCTTTTTTTATATAATCTAATGTCTTATCTATTGGCACTGCTTCATTAATTCCCTTAAATTCAATATTCAAGACTTCTGGCTCACACCTATATTTTATGAAATATTCTTCGAAATGCATCCAATCAGTTGGTGTTTTAATGTATGTTTCAACTGGTTCATTACACATTGGAATAAGCTGAGCCTTTACTCCTAAATTTTTGCAAATCAACTCTGTTATTTGTGTTTTATTAAGTCCTTTTTTAAATAAGTCTGTACGATAAATATGAGTAGCTAAATCTTTATCACCAGCATTAAACCACCCTATATCATAAAAATTTTTAAGAATGCTTAGACAATTGAATGTTTCACCAGCAAATCCCCATCCTTTTTCTTTATCAACTACATCTGCTAAAGTATAAGTAATTATATCTAAATCGGGACATATTTTGAGCCCAAATAATTCAATATCATCCCCCGTGTTTACGATAATTTTTAATAATTCTTGATTGACCACATTTGCAATTCCTTCAATCAACTTTGCTGCACCAACCCCACCAGCTAATATTAAATAGTAGTTTTCACTCCTAATTAGTATTCACCTTTAAATATTTATTTCATATATTATCTCTTGCAGTTTTTTTCGAGGTGGAGCAGGAACTGATTTTATTGGATATCCAACAGTAAAAAATGCCATAGGTACATAAGATTTAGGGAGATTAAGTGTTTCTTTAATTATATCCTTAGCAAATAAAGGAGCACAATACCAACATGCTGCCAATTTTTTAATCTCAAAAGCAAGAAGTAAATAAGTTGCTGAACTACTAATGCTTTGAACTCCCAAAATGAATTCATTTTCTAATCGTTCTTTATCAGGATATTTTTCTAATTCTATGATATCTAAACATAATAAGACTAAAACTGGAGCATCTAAGAAATTCTTCCGTGTTTTATTCAATTTATTTTCAATAAAAACTTCTGATTTACCATCATTTGTTAGATCATTTCTTAATTTCTGGTTCATCAAATTTATTAACTTCTCTCGTAGCTCCAGTTTTTCTATTATAATATACCTCCAATATTGGCCATTATGAGCACTAGGCGCCCATCTCGCAATTTCAATACATTCATTGATAGTATTTCTATCTACTCTTTTATCTTTAAAAGGAAATTTATAGCTTCTTCGACTTTTCATGCAATCGACTAATTTTTTATGTATTGACTCACGAAATAAATCAATATCTTTCTTTCTTAGTAGAGGTTTGATTGTTGTATTCTCATTAAATTCAAATTTATAACCTCGTATTAAAACTATAGGAAGCCCTTCATTCGATTCGCCCATAACTAATTGAGCAGCTGAAGCAAGGCTATCAACTTGACCAATTATTGTACTTTGGAGCTCATAATCAAATAAATCTTTTTTTCCTCTCATATCTAATATTGGATTTATACCAGAAACTCCAATCGCTACTCCAACAGCTCCCACTCTAAATGATCTGCCAAACGAGTCTGAAATTATAACAGCTACATCTTTAAAGGTCTTTCTTTTAAGCTCTTTTCTTATTTTTTCAGCATCATGATCAGGATTTTCTGGTAATAGTGAAACAACATCCTTGCCATCAACATTAGATTTATCTATCCCTGCATCAGCACAAACAAACCCATGATTGGTTTCTGTTATTAATACATGTTCGGCTTTTATTATTTCTTTTGATTCACTTAGAATTAATTGAATTAATTTAGGATCTTTTATTGGGAGTCCTAGCTTTTTTGCTTTAGAAGAAATCAAATTATATAACTCAAGAGATTCTTCGCTCGGTGTGATGCTCTTTAAATTTATAGTCCGACCATTACTTTTAGATATTATTGATTGAGCAATTACAATTATATCTCCATCGAGTAAAGATAACCCCATTTTTCTTAGACTTTCTAATATTATATTTGGAATATCATCATGTTTTTTAATCAGTGGGATTTCTTCTAAACCAATAATTTCAATTCCATTTGTAAATTTCATAATAAATCAATTTATGATGTTCAAATATCTTTTAATATCCGAAGGCTTACTTTCTGCTCGTTTCTCATATTTCTCTGGTATTGCACAGCAAGCAGAATAAAATTTAAATTGAATTTCAGGATTTTCTTTTTGCCACCATTTCATAGTATCTCTAGAAGGAATTTCGATCCTTGTTATTCCAGCTTTCAATGCTTTCTTTTCCACCTCTATTTTAATTCTACCTCGAGGTCTCATGCAACCCAGTGAAATTTCTGTCATAGGAAAAAGAAACCTAATCATAGCAATTACTTTTGCAATCATGTCTGGTTGAGGTGTATCAAATTTAATTTTAGAGTTTTTAGGTGGAATCAGAACAATGACTACTATTAAAGAAGGATCTCGAAGATTTTCTTTAATGAATTTAATTGATTCTAACTCTTTGTTAAGTTTGCCATACCACAATCCAACACAAATGTGTGGTACAATATTAAGATTATATCTTTTCATTAGATCAATTGCTCTTTTAAATTCGTCTAAGTGAACATCTAAGTGGTAGATGTCCTTCACAACTTCTTCATCCATGTTTATATCAAAAGAAACGATATCCACATTAGCTTCAGCGAGTTTATCTGCTGTATCTTCTTTTAATAGCCCTGTATGGGTGTTAATAATTAAATTCGTTTCTCTTTTCACTTTTTTGATGGTATCCAAGAAATTATATAATGGTACCGATCCATCTAGGTCGCTTCCACCTGATATTAATGCACCCACTCCATTCTTTCTAGAGAGTTCTCTTAGAAATAGTTCTAGATCATTATTATCTAATATTTGCTTCATTCCTTTCAAATATTTTTTATTACAGTGCTCACATTCAAGTGCGCAATTACTCCCTGTTATACTTATTGCAGGAAATTTATTGGTAGGATTATAAATTTTTAAAATATTACCAAAATTCCTCTTTGTAATATTTTGAGCAAGACTGAAAAAAATCTCCAAATCTTTAGATTCCAAATTTAAAAAATCTGCAAAATCAGGCCACAATGCATTTCCAGATTGTATTTTATCAAATAATTGTTGAGTTTTACTCATATTTATTTAACCATTTTAGATTTGAGTATTTATTTTTTACCAATCTTTCTGCTATATCTAATTCTTCTTTTGAAAAAGCCTGTTCTTCCATATCTATCCCTAAGGATTTTTGAAAACCACGTTTTAATGAATTTATCAACTCTTCTTCATTGAAGTAAGGTAAATGGTTTTTGATTCCAATACATTTGGCACGAACGGATTTAACCATCCGAGATTTGCTAACATTCTCAGGTGTTTTTAATACAGAATACATCAATTCTGGATCGATATCTAATAAAATAGTACCATGTTGAAGAATAAAACCTTTTTTTCTTACCTGTGCATTCCCAGAAAATTTCTTTCCATCTAATAAAATAGCAGGACAATGTATAACATCTTTTTCAGTTTTTAATCCATAAAACGTAAGCCCCAAAATAATTCCCTGTGTAATAATCTCAAACTGTTCAATCACTTTTTTAGCTCCGAGTTTCTCTAAAAATTTTATAGGACATACAATCGAATAGGTGATTTCTCTGTATTCATCATGGAAAACAGCACCTCCTCCAGTTATTCTTCTCACAACATGAAATCCTTTTTCTTTTACGAACGCGGTATCTATTTCATTATATAAACTCTGATTTCTTCCAATACTCGCAGTTGATGGATTCCACTTATAAAACCTTAGTGTATTTGGCGATTTCTTTTCAATTGCCATTTTTAATATAGCTTCGTCTAAAGCCATATTCCAAAAACCATTTCTAATCTCTAAAGGTATATAACGCCAAATATCAATATCTGTTTTTGACATATTTAATTAACTACTTTATACAATAATTCATAGATTTTTTCCTTTTCATCTTCAGTCAACTCCCTTGGGTAATTATAAATAGGACCTGAAGGTTTTGAAGTATAATATGGACGATTACAACCTGGACACCCGGAAGTTAAGAAAGCATTAGTCTCATCAATGATATCTTTTAATTCTGTTTTATTGATATTAATATGAACAAGATCTCCTTTCAAATTAAAAGTAAAATCTTTGATTTTTTTACCTTTATTGACTATAAGATATCTTCCTAATTGTAATTTTCTGAAACTCAGAAGAGGTGGTTGTTTTTCATGTTCGAGTTTTGTTCCTTTTATTGGTGTAAATGCAAAAAGTGATATTAGTATTTTTAAATTATGTAACTCTTCAATACGTTCTATTACATCCTTTTCTGATTCTCCTAATCCTATTATTAAATGAGTACTCACAAATCCTTCTGAGAAAATCTCTAATGCTTCTTTCATTTTATTAATATGTTCATCCCATTTATAGGGACCATTTACACCATTACCTTTAATCCTATCAAAAATTTCAGGTGTTGCACCATCTAATGCAATCCCTACTCTTTGAACACCCATTAATTTTAATTCTTTTAGGTTTTCTTTTGAAAGTGGGGGGATTGCAATAGAGATTGGAATATCAATATTTTTTCTAATTTGGGATATGATTTCTATTAGATCTGTAAAATTTTCAGGATAATTGAGAGTTTGAATACATATTCTCTTAAATTTTTTTGAAGAACGTAAATATTTTAATTTTGTTAAGAAGTTGTTAAAAGGAAAAACGGGCCAATTGACTCGAGAAAGCATTTCCTCAGACCCTTCTGAAGAACGTGCTTGTGGGCAGAAACCGCAATTAGCTGTGCAATAACCCTCCTTATAAGTCATAATGTAGCACGTAGTTGGGGGGTCTTTGAATTTTGCAATTGAACCTAAACCTAAAACAGAAGCACTTCCAACAGAAACCCTTATTTTTTCAATATTCACAACTCTCATTAGTAAAAATGGAATATTAAGTTTTATTGCTTCGAGTTATAATTATCTTAATCATTATAATTAATCCTATTTTATCAAATATCAAGATTTTCCAAGTGTAAATAAGTACATAAAAAATTTATTGAATCAATTACTAAAATATTAAATATTATGTATATCCCCCAATTTTAGGAGAAGTGTTGATGATTTATGGTTGAATACAACCCACAAAAAATAGAAAAGAAATGGCAAGAAAAGTGGGAAAGAGATAAAATATTTGAAGTTAAGGAAAATCCGAAAAAGAAAAAATATTATGTATTAGAGATGTATCCATATCCTTCTGGAAAACTCCATATGGGGCATCTTAGAAATTATACTATTGGAGATTGTTATGCCAGATTTAAAAGAATGAATAATTTTAATGTTATTTATCCAATGGGCTATGATTCATTTGGAATGCCTGCAGAAAATGCAGCAATAGATCATGGTGCAAATCCGGAAGAGTGGACAAATAAAAATATAGAAACTATGAAAAACCAACAAAAAAGTATTGGTCTTTCATATGATTGGACAAGAGAGATATGTAGTCATAACCCTAACTTCTATAAATGGGATCAATGGTTTTTCTTGCAGATGTTAGAAAAAGAATTAGCATATAAACAAGAGAGTTATGTTAATTGGTGCCCAAAATGTGCTACCGTTTTAGCCAACGAGCAGGCTCAAGGAGGAAGATGCTGGAGGTGCAATTCAGTAGTAGATCAAAAATTTCTGTCTCAGTGGTTCCTAAAAATAAGAGATTATGCTGAAGAATTATTAGAGGATCTAAACATTGTAGAGTGGCCGGAAAAAGTCAAAATAATGCAACGGAATTGGATAGGGCGCTCAGAAGGTTCAATCATTAAATTCCCTATTGTAGGAGAAGATAGGACAATAGACATTTTTACAACAAGACCGGATACACTTTATGGAGCCACATTCATGGTATTTGCTCCAGAACATCCTTGGGTTTATGAATGGGTTAAGGATACTGAATATGAAAAAGCTTATAAGAAACTTTATAATGAAGTCATGCATCAAGATAAATTTGAGAGGACTGATATTGAAATAGAGAAGAAGGGAATGTTTATTGGAAGGTATGCAATAAATCCGGTCACGAACGAAGAAATCCCTATCTATATTGGAAATTTTGTCATTTACGAGTATGGTGCGGGCGCTGTTATGGCTGTACCTGCCCATGACCAACGAGACTTCGAATTTGCTAAAGAATATGAAATCCCTATTAAAATTGTAATACAACCTCATGATTATGAACTAAATGTAGATAAAATGACTCGATCATATGAAGGTGATGGAGTTCTGGTTAATTCAGAAGAATTTAATAGCATGGAAAATAGAAGTGCTATCGATGCAATCACAGAGAAACTAGATAAAATGGGAATGGGTCAAGCGACTATTAATTATAAATTAAGGGATTGGGGGATCTCCCGACAGAGGTATTGGGGGTGTCCTATACCTATTATTTATTGTGATGACTGCGGTATTGTGCCAGTACCCTATGAAGATTTACCAGTTTTTTTACCAAAAGATGTTAAATTTACAGGTGAGGGTAATCCACTAGAAACGAGTGAAAAATTTGTTAATACAAGATGTCCTCGATGTGGGAATAAAGCCAAACGTGAAACTGATACAATGGACACTTTTGTCGATAGTTCTTGGTATTTTTTTGCATTTTGCGACCCACCATCAATCGAAGCAGAAACTCCATACAATAAAGATATCGTTAATTATTGGGGGAATGTTGATCAATACATTGGAGGTATAGAACATGCAGTTATGCATTTGATATATGCTAGATTTTTTACAAAAATTGCTAGAGATCTAGGACTTCATAAATTTGATGAACCATTTCAATCTTTATTAACTCAAGGAATGATAAATAAACTTCATCCATATTGTTCTAACTGTGAAGCTTTCCTTATGAAGGCTGATTTAGAAGAAATGAAATGTAAAATATGTGGTAGCACAAATCTTATTCAAAAATCTGTAAAGATGAGTAAGAGTTATGGAAATACCGTAAATCCTGGAAAGATTATTAAGAAATATGGAGCAGACGCAGCTAGATTCTTTATATTATTTGGTGCAAGTCCATCATCAGGATTAGAATGGTCTGAAGAGGGAGTAGATTATGCCTATAGGTTCATTAAAAATACTTATATTATGTTAACTGAACCTCCAAACGATACAAGAGATAACCTTAATATTAGAGATACGTTAATCGAGTATTTTTTGAATAAAACTGTCAAAGAATTTACAGAAAATATGAATAAACTCGCAATTAGAAATGCTGTTAATAATTTAATTCAATTCACTTCAGAATTAGGCAAATACAAAAGTGAAGGTGTAAATAAAGAAATTTTCGAAGAATGTAGAAAAACATTAATTTTATTGCTTCATCCAATAGCTCCTCATATGACGGAGGAAATCTGGGAAAAAATTGCTAAGAATGGATATATAAGTTTAGCTACGTGGCCGGATTATGACAATAATCTATTAAATAAAGAATCGGACTATAAATGGAAATTAATGAATATTATTTTTGATGATATCAATAATATAAAAACAGTAATGAAAAAAGAAGAATTAAAATCCATTTCACTAATTATTGCTGATCCGTGGAAATTAAAATTCTATAATTCACTACTACCAATATTAGAAGAAACTAAGAATCAAGGAGAAATAATGAAAAAGTTGATGCAAGATAATGATAATAAAAAGTACAGCAAACAAATTAGCAAAATCGTGAATAGAATTTTAAAGAATGTAGGAAAATATCCTACATTTACTCTATCATCAGATAATGAATATCAATTTTTCGATGAGATTAAACCCCTTATTGAAAAGAAATATCATTGTTCGGTTAGTATTATGTTTGAAAAAGATTCAAAAGAACAAAAAGCATCTCAGTCTCTCCCAGGTAAGCCTGCTATTGTTATTTTATAGCAAAATCTCCATTTTTCTCTAATAAACTATTATTTTTAATTGTATTTTATTAACTTAAGATTAAAAAAATTATTTTTATTCAGAAAACATTAACTCTAATTAAAAAATGGGTTTAATAAATTCTAAGAAAATTTACAAGGGTTCCTAATACATATGACTATATACGAGCTCAGTATCATATCGACTACAGGTTTCCCATATTATAATACAATAATTAAACCCGTACCTGAAGGTGTAAGAATTTTTCTTAGATTTTTCGATTTCTCAGAATTTGAATCCACCGTACATGAACAATTAGATTCTGAATCAAAATTTGATCTTACTGCTGGTTTAATATCAGCTTTATTCGAATTTGCTCGGAATATAGATAAAAAAATTGAGAGACTAGAATTTAAAGCAAAAAAAAATACTGAAAAACCTGAAAACAGTAAGGATCAAACTCCATTTGAAGGAGATGTACTAATTACCACTCAAACAGAGTCATTTTTACTACATAAATCAGTAAAAGAAAAGATTAAATTAATCTATAATAATTTTATAAATATCAAAACACCACTTGACGCGGCTGACGCGATTTTAGAAAATGAAGAAAACAAAATTATAGAGATTTTAACTGATTCAAAAGCAAGGAAAATAGTTGCAGATCATCAAAGTGAAATTAAACGTGCAGCAAACGAATTTCTAAGTGAAATGAAGGAGTATGGTTTATTAGGTATATGCATAACCTCCTTTGATCTTTCCCCCATCACAGCTTATGGAAAGAAATATTCTCTAGAAAATATAAATGAAATTTTAAGACGTATTGGATTCATACCTGATATTGCCCCGTTAGAATGGATTTATAGGACTTCGTTCTTTTCTGATGAACAAATTCAAGTCTGCATAATTAAATCAGGAGTTGGACCTACAGTCGAAGAAACTTTATTCGAACCATATTTCTATTTACTCTTTGCTGATCCACAGAGTTATTTTGGAGAATTTCCTGAGAAGTTAACAAATGTATTTAACAATATACTTGGATAAAGAAATGAAAAAGTGTTTTGATATTAATCAAAATCAAAATTTCAAGTAATATTTTAATAAAACACAATTTTTTAACTAGCAGTTTTTTCTGCGGCTTTTATTATAGAAGCTAGTGATTGTGCTTGGAGAGAAGCTCCCCCAACCAAACCACCATCAATATTCTTTTTCCCAAATAAGTCTTCTGCATTACTGGGTTTGATTGATCCACCATACTGGATTCTAATTGAATCAGCTGTTTCTTGATCATATCTTTGGGATATTAATTCACGGATAAATACGTGGATTTCTTCCGCTTGTTCTGGAGTTGCAGTTTTACCTGTTCCTATTGCCCAGATTGGTTCATAAGCGATAACAGTTTGCATTATTTGAT